>CANISA010000091.1 GCA_947470005.1 Legionellaceae bacterium
ACTCATCTAAAAAATCTAATCACCGTGGCCAGATCATCGCAATGTATACAAGGTCTGATTTTAGGCATCATGGGATTGGGGATGCCTTGCTAAAAATGATCATCAAGCATGCGGCAAAACACGTTCTCCAACTACACTTAACCGTTGTAACGAGCAATCAACCTGCCATTGCACTTTATCAAAAAAATGGATTTAAGATTTATGGAACAGAGCCTCGCTCACTAAAAATTGATACATTTTTTTATGACGAACATTTTATGATTATGGAATATCCAGAGCAAGTTACATCCCAACAAAATACTCAAAACCATTAAGATGGCGATCATTCAACGGGAGTAAAATGCCTTAAGTGCATTAATCAATGCCAATCATATGGACTCATCCGCCCAAATGCGTATCAGACACTTGAATGGGTTAAGCTTTAGCTGGCCCACATCTTATATAAGTATTCTTGTACAATGGACCGCATTTCTTAAACGCTGAGTTCTCTTTGCCCTTCAAATGCGTGTTGAAAAAATGGACCAAATAAGTGTTGATGGAATCGGTTATCTCCCAACCATTTCCTGTTCCAAGCATGTTTGACGCGGAAGCATTAAACGATGTTACTATTTTTTTAATCGGTTCAATTTCGGCATTGGTAAGTTGATCGATGGGCTTATTCGGTAACGCAGATAAAGCCACGGATAAACCATCAATCATATCGATATCTATATATGTACGAGGTGCAATGATGTTTGGCCTTGCGAAATACTGAAAAAATCCCCATGTGTTTTTTTGTTTAGCTAATACATAGGTTACTGTCGTAAACGCTGCGATATCATTTCTTGTAGGGTAATGCGGCATCAGCTTGAGATTAAAGCCCGGTACAGTCATCTGTTCTTTTTGAGCTTTATATATGGGAAGATACTGCAATGTTGAAAAGTCGGTAAAATTCATATGATGGCTGTAAGTATGGTTTAGTTCATTCGGGGCAATTCCAACCAAATATCCATTTTTTTTTAACCCAAATGTAACTGGCATATAAGGTGAGATCACGCGAAACAAGGAACTTATCTGATACATGACAGGGATAGTTAAGTTTTTCAATTTTTTCAATGGATCTCCGGTACTGCCGGTACCAATATCAAGCGGGGCAATAGCTTGAAACCAGTCTGGATGAGCATATGCCACGTCTGCCAGTGTACGTGCACCTATTGAATGCCCGAATAAACCAACGTGTGTTAAGTCCATACTTGAGAACAAAATATTCGAAGAATGCCGATTATGTAGCTTATTGTATACGTAAATTAAATCTTGAGATTGCAAAGGAACCAATTTATCACTGATGTACCGATCGATGTTTTCCACATTTTCTACATCTACTGGTTTAACAACGTGACCATTTGGCAGTGCAACAAGATTAATAAAGGGTGTATTAATACCAACAACAATATAACCCCGACTGACTAATTCTGTAATAAAATTCTCATACTCCTGTGATGGGCAACCAAAACCAGGGCTAAACAATAATACTGGAAATTTTTTTCCGTTTAGGATCTCAGCTTTTTCTAGAGAGAAGCTTTTGATTTTAGTTAACTGTTCCAATTGCGTTTTTGAAGTAGATGGCTGTTGTTTAAATTGTTGTACTTGAGAATCTATAAGTGGAGGGTAGTAGGGTGAGCTTAGCTCAGATTGCAACATGGTGGGATAATAAATACGCGCTGCTATTTCATGACAGTGTTTTGTATTTTCTGGACTGAAATCATTTTGATTTTTACCGTTAAAGTTAACATCAGGACAGGCATTTTGATTAACCCAATAAAAATCCTCAAAACCAACGTGATAAGGCCCAGTTGGGTGTTTTAAATAGCTCCTACCTTCTTCATTAGAATTTTCGGTAAATCCTAATGACATGATCAATGTGCAGAAGATAAAAATAATAATTTTTGATTTCATTCTGTTCCTTGAATTGATCAAATTGTATGAGGTTTCAGCCTAAATTAAAACATTAGAATCACTAAGCCTATCATATTACTTAGTTACCGAAACACTAGGTATAAACCCCTCCGCCTGCATTTTCCAAAGCTTATAAAAATGGCTATCTTTATTCTCTAACAATGCATTTAACGCACCATCTTCAACTATCTCACCATTCACAAAAACGAGTATTCTATCCATATCTTTTAAAGTCGATAAGCGATGCGCAATCACAATGGTAGTTTTATTTTCCATCACCTGATGCAGTGCCTCATGAATTTCTCGTTCCGTCATGGAATCAAGCGATGAGGTTGCTTCATCTAAAATTAAAATAGGCGCATTTTTAAGAAATGCACGCGCTATGGCAATACGTTGCTTTTGACCACCTGATAATTTGACACCACGCTCCCCGACTAACGCTTGATACTGCTCCGGCAACTCCATGATAAAATCATGACACCTGGCTTTTTTAGCCGCCTCAATCACGTCCTCATCACTGGCATCCATACGTGCAAACTTAATATTTTCCATAATGGTTCGATGAAATAACTCAGGCTCTTGTGGGATGGTCCCTATTTGCGTTCTTAAGGAATGCTTTGTCACCTCTGTAATGCCTTGATTATCAATTAAGATATTACCTGATTGTATGTCAATTAAACGCAAAATCAGTTTAATAAACGTCGACTTTCCACCACCAGAATAACCAACGAGCCCTACTTTTTCACCAGGATTTATTGTGATCTCAAGGTTCTTAAACAAAGGTTTGTTGTTTGCATACTGAAAAAAGACGCGGTCGAATTGGATTTCACCTCTTGTAACCTGTAAAGGTCGGGCATTTGGACTATCAATCACTTCATGTGGCTGCTGAATAATACTTAACGCTTGATTACACGTACCCACCACTTTTGAAAACCGCTGCATTTGTTTACCCACATCATGTATACCCCACATGAAGCTTATCGACAACGTTAATACCAATGCAAAATCCCCAGCACTCACCCAACCCTGTTTAACGCCGTAAATTAATGAGGTCAACATGGATATAATCAAAATAGATCCACCCACGCCTTGGACAAAATTTATTTTTAAATTGTACCACTGCAACGCTCTGTCACGTTTTACAACCCCTTTAAGAACATGATTAATATGCGACACCTCATGTTCAATATTGCTAAATAATTTAATACTCATCACATTAGATACACTATCAGAGACGGAACCTGACAATTTAGAAATGCTTTCTGAAAAAGCTCTCGAGTAACCTTCCGAGCCCTTTGATGCAATATAGGAAAGCAACACGAATATAACGGCCCATGCAAACAATATAAACCCAAACAATGGATGCACTACTTTAAATAATGTGCCACAGGCAATGACCGCTGCAAAAATCCTTGGATAAAACCATTCATTGGGGATGCTTATGAGTTGTTCAATGTTTTCCATCATATCTGTTATCTTTTTAGTAACGGATCCCGCAAATGTATTTTGAAAAAAAGTATGCGAATGATGTAGCAAATAAGAAACCAAATCACTCTCCATTGTGGCGCGAAGATCGGGATATAAGCGTAAATTAACATAATCGTATAAACGAAAATTTATATTGATAATAATGGACATAGACGCATAGACCGCCGCAGGAAGAAATATAGCCGCTATCATTCTTGATTGATCTGCCGAATACTTTATCACGGTATCAATGATGACTTTTAACAAATAGGGACTAAGCGACATATCAATTGCCCAGAGCAATCCCACCAGAGTAAATCCGAACAAATGCCATTTTTTATATTTTAAATAATGCCACACAAATGGCATCAATTGCTTAGGTAGACTTTTGACATCAGAACTATCGTGCATATCCACTTATCTTTTGATTTCAATTTATTAAATCATAGCACATGCCATGATTCATGAGATTTTTATGTGATATCCTACAGGACAGGTGAAATCACTTATTCATAGAGGGGCATTAACATGAGCAGCATAAAACGCATTTTCATTATTGGCCATTCAGGTGCTGGGAAAGGTGTTCTCGCACAAGCTGTGGCTAAAAAGCTTGGCTGGAAATTTATTAATGCAGATATTCTTGGATCTGTGACTCATATTGGACGCACTGTATCCCAAGTTGTTGGTACAGAAGGTGAGCAAGCGTTTAATCGTTGCTTGACAGAAATCTTATCTCATCAAATCACGAAAGAAAATATAGTTGTCACCACGGATGAAAACATCATCTGCGATGTAAAAGCGCGTGAGTTACTAAAATCAGAATTCACTGTTTACCTAAAAGTCAGCACAAATGTACAAGTAGAGCGCATCTCAGAAGGTGATTATCGTCCATTACTACCAGTAGATAATTTTGCTGCCCTTTTGGATAAAATGCATGATGAACGAGATGGCCTATATGAACAAGTAGCCAGTTTTTCACTGAGTTCTGACAACGGTGATATCGAAGGACATGCAACCAGTATCATAAATGCCATGAAAAAATAAAGAATAATCACTGCTAGTCATATTATCTCCATCTAGATCTCAGTCAGAGAACCAAATTGAAACATTGGTTCTCTGACTGAGCACTTAAATTTCCGTATTGTTAAATTTAAGAAGCGACCCCAACACTACCACCACCATCCACAAAAAGTGTTTGCCCTGTAATAAAACTCGCTCGCTCATCAAGGAAAAAAGCGATTGCATACGCCACTTCTTCTGGTAAACCGATTCGTCTTAACGGCAACGCCGCGATTAATCGCTGTTCTTCAACGCTACCTTTGGGGTAATTATTTGAAAAGGCTTCTGTTTGTACCGGTCCAGGTGCAACAACATTCACCGTAATATTATACTCAGCAAACTCCAAAGCCCAGGTCCGCGCCAGGGCAACAAGACTTGCTTTGGCAGCACTATAACTAGACCGCCCTACTTTACCCAGTAAAGCGCGACTTGCAATATTGACAATTCGACCCCATCGCTTCTCTTTCATATCCGGCAAGAACGTTTGCACCGCTTGTATTGCAGGCCTTAAATTTAAGTCCATCACTTCAAAAAACGAGTCCATCGTTGTATTTTCTATTAACGCAGGTTGCACATCACCAATATTATTAATAATGCCATCAATAGAATGCTCTGATTTGATTTTAGTTAACACCGCCATCGTTTCATCCGCATTCGTTAAATCAGCACAATATAAAATTCCTGGAAACTCAATATCCGATCTCTTTCGTGCAATACCAACGACTTGATAACCTGATTCGTTTAAGCAACGCGATGTCGCTAATCCAATCCCACGTGAGCAACCTGTTACCAAAAATGTTTTCATTTTTTAATTCTCCACATCGGTGGGTATAAAGTGCCAATTTAATCTTAAACATACTTACTTTTTACGAAATTAGAAAGGTTGCTAGCGCACATGCAATATAGCTTTGAAGCTTCTTTTCTGGCAGTCTATAAACAAGTTCCGCTAACAATGTACTCACTCCAATGACCATAAAATTTAATCACACCATCATTCAATCAAAAAATGCAGAGCTATCTGCGAAATTCTTAAGTGAAATGTTAGGTCTGCCCTCCCCTACCCACTTTGGTCCATTTGTAGTAGTCAAAATGAATAATGATGTTAATCTTGATTTCAGAACCACATCCCAAGAGATCAAGCCACGCCATTTCGCATTCCTAGTCAGTGAAACTGAATTTGATGACATTTTCAACCGAATTGCTACTAAAAAAATGTCCTATTGGGCTGATCCAGGACGCACAGAACCACAAAAAATCAATCACAATGATGGCGGTCGTGGATGTTATTTTCTAGATCCAGATGGCCATTTTCTCGAAATTATTACACAACCCTATGGCAGTGGGGTTCGCACTTAAAAATCCTTTAAAACCCCTTGACTGTTTATATTTTCCTCGGCATGATGATAATAGGTTACATTAAAAGTCTCGACGGATCTTGACCAACTAACCTAATTCAACTTCAACATAAGGAAACGTGGTCATGAACAATTCAATTCTTATCTTTTTAAAACCCATTCAAAATTCTGTGTCTCATGCACTAAAGGTATTCATTTAGCATCCAAGTTTTGACGCTTGTAAAATTTACACGTCTTCAATCACTGGATTGCTCTATGTTCTATGAGGTGAACGATGAGACAACAAACCATCGATGAATTACTTACGCTTGCATTTGATGCGTACACGGCCAACGAATCATCTGACAAATATGCTTGTAATGCAGCAAGCAAAGCCGCTTCAGATGCCGCAAAAAAACACAGCGAAGAATGCGCTGATTCGGCAGCCATGCTTGGGGCCATGGAGCACCTAAAAGCCTCAGGCCAAGCAACACTATTCTCAGCCAGTGTTGCTGACTCAGCTAATCTTAAATTTGCCCACGATCGGAGTCTTAAAGCGGCAAGACGTACCTTCAGCCACCGCAAAACCCTCGTTCGAAAAGAGGTTGAGGACTTTTTTGCTGATACCGTGGCTGAAATAACGGAAAAAATAAACGCAGCAGATGACCAAAATAACTCACATTATCAAG
>CANISA010000092.1 GCA_947470005.1 Legionellaceae bacterium
CAATGCAAATAGCCTTTCCAACCGGCACCACCCCAAGTGACGCAGCGAACGTCTACCCGGTGTCAATCAATGGTTATACATTTAACGTCTACAGTAAGTCCTTCCTGGGGTTGGGAGGGGATGATGCTCGCAAGTATGTCAAAGCTAATGGTTACAACAGTAATAATGGAGGGACTGTGTGTTATGCCGGCACTGCGACGCCGAATAACACTAAAGAAACAAGTGGTATTCAACTATACCCAAGCAACCAGGTGACTGGTCCCTATCCATTTCCGAGCAATGTTAACTACTTAGGTACACCATGGTTAACAGTTTCGGTTGATTCTCTCCTGCTTTCGGAAGCCTCAGCTTATAGCAGTGCTGCTTGTTCTTTATTGTACGACAGCACCGTAAATCAAGTGACCTCTCTAGTGAGGAATAATTATGGCACGTTTAATGAGGGCGAGATGGCGACCATGTCGTCATTCAAAACTGCTTTACAAGCCAGTAATTCGCCATTTGTGGGTATTGATACTTTCTTCTATACAGCAGCTGAGGTGGGCTATTTCCCCCAAACTGGTTTTGTTCCATTAGACTTTCAAACACATCTTCAGACTTATTGCAGTGGGTCCGTGTTACCCATACCTAGAAAGCAAAACGTTTGTCCTAATGGAAACTTTATGAACACCTATTTATTTGGACCTTCGGGATTGTTTACGGCGAGTAATGCAATCTTCGCAGGCGTCCTGGATCCACAAGATCCTGATGATAATACGGTCCTTACCTGGACCAGGGGCTACCTTCTTTTGAACTATGCAAAATAAACTCGCAAAACATAGAGAATATATCGTCTTCCCAGCTTAATTGACGTGAGACGAAATAAAAAAGCCAAGACCGTGGCGAGTCTTGGCTACCAGCCATAACTACACCTGCTTTAGCAGAGTAATATTGTCCTTGTGGTAGCCATCGTAAATTTAAAAATTGCCATGGGAAATGAAGTCATGATAATACCCTGGTCACTCGGCGTCAGAGCCTAATTCTTTTCGAGAGAGATAGACCAAAAATCGATCAAGTATTGTTGTGCTTAAGAGTCGTTTTAAGAGGATGAATAAATGGGTTGGAAAGGTGACGGGGTATTTAGCGTTTGGTTTAGCGGACTCGATAGCGAGAATGAGTTTCCTAACCACCACATCCGTTTTTTTTGTAAACATTGAATTTGATTTTTGTTTTTGAAAACTACCCAGCATGTGTTGATATTGCATCTGGAAATGGCTGTGCTCCAGGTCAATTTTTTTTAATGAATATGAAATAACGTTTTCTCTGAATTGGCTCTCAATGGGACCTGGTTCAATGCAAATCACGTGAATACCAGATGGTTGGAGTTCAAGTCGCAGTGTATCGCAGAGCCCTTCAACGGCATATTTTGAGGCATTGTAAGCCCCGCGAAAAGGCATGCTAATCAAGCCGAGCACAGAGCTCATATTAATAATCCGCCCGTGACCTTGTTGACGCATGATAGGTATTGCCAGGTTGGTCAACTCCATAAGCCCAAATACATTGGTTTCAAATTGACGGCGTAACACATCGCGAGAAATATCTTCCAAGGCACCTGCCTGACCAAAACCGGCGTTGTTGATCAACACATCCAATCGTCCTTCTGTTTTTGCCAATACATGAGCAAATGCCGTGGTAATGGAATCCGAGCTGTCGACGTCCATCAACACCGCGTCACATCCAAGAGCAATTAGCTTATCCACATCATCTTCTTTGCGACAAGAAGCAATGACTTGATGGCCACGTGCGGACAAGGCAAATGCCGCATCAAAACCAATGCCGCTGGAACAGCCGGTGATGAAGACAACACGCTTATCAAAAGGTAACTTGCATTTATTCAAAGTGGTCCCTTTGCTATGATATTGTACGGCGCATTTCATCACCTGATGAACGCTCAACATCATAGATCGTATTCATTTCTTTTACGATCGCCAAATTGATGACACTGTTTTCTGGTCGGATTATCCTTGTAGCAAGATCGAGGACGCGTGCATAGCTGTCTATTGTTGATAAATAATTAAGTTGTTCCTGCGTGCACTGTTGGTAATATGCGATAAACCCAGTTAATTCAAAGGCTATAATTAATTTTTTTGCGTGGACAACGTCAGGTTTATCAGATGGTTGCGGATATCCTTCTAAGAAGGGGTATTGCGTGAATAGTGTTGAAATGCCTTTTAAATACGACTGTACTTCAAATCGATTGAGTTCTGATAGAGGAAAACTACCCGCTTGAACAAACCCATCTTTAGACGCTGCGAGCAAATCAATAAACTGAGTCGCTTGTTCATTTTCATGAGCAACCAACAGTTCACCGAGGTACGGTGTCATGATGGCATCTTCACGAAAAAGAGTAAGCAATTGATAATTTTTACTTGATGGTGGGGATAGTGAGGTAACCCCGAACGTATCACTGCCCATTTGGCCCGCACCCTCGAGGAGAGGGTGCTCAAAAAATTCTGTTGGTTTGAGTATGTTGATACCTTTTTGAATAGAACGGATAAACGATCGTTCTGGTATAGGTTTAGCGTATGAAGTGAGGTACCTCTCAAAGAGCACGTCGGTGTGCGCTTGTACTATTAAGTCTTGTACATGAGGCATGGTTGCGCGTTGATACGGTGTTTTACCTTCTTTATCAACAGGGTTCGTTTCATGATGACGGGATAGGAGTAATTGACAGAGTTCCATATTTCCCGTTTGTGCGGCAAGATGTAGTAAAGTTGCCTTTGATGTTGTCGTTTTAGCATGAATAAGTTCAGGCTGTTGATCGAGCCATACGCCAACATCACTTACACGACCCGTTTGTGCCGCTTGTAAAATTGCAAGACGATTATCAGGAAATAATTCGTGTTTGGTTTGTGCCATAATGATGCCCCAATGGGTAATAATTGATTGAATTTATCATATAAAGATTAACATTTTATTAAGTTATTTGTATGCACCGAGGGGGCGTCTAAACGATCATCAGCTGGGTCTAAGCCTGGAGCCAACAAAGGTCATTATTCCCCTGAACCGATCGCGTACGAACCGAAAACGCAAGGTAAATAGCACGCGAAGTGCATCCGCAATGCTGTTGGTGGGCAGTTTACTTTCGCCTTTTTCTCGATCGATGAACTCGATAGGGTATTCACAAATGCGCGCATTATGTTGGTGCAGGGACCATAAAAGCTCGAGTTTATACGCGTATTGATTTGATAGAAAGCACTCAGGCAATGCATTTGTTAACGCAAGATGGCGTGTTGCTCTAAAGCCACTCGTAAAATCTCTATAGGTTGAGGTGAGGATGAAGCGAGCAATGTAATTGCCTAGGACCGATAAGCATTTACGGTGCCACGCCCAATTGTTGGGGATGCATCCACCCTTGATGTAGCGGCTACCGACGACGACATCGTGTGTTTTTATTGCTGCAAGCATCGGCGCTAAGTATTTGGGTTGATGTGAAAGGTCCGCATCAAATTCGAAGATAATGTCGGCGGACAAATCAGTGAGCGCAAAGCGCATGGCTTGTAGATAAGCGGAACCTAATCCTGATTTTTGTTGTTCTATTTTTAAATGTAGCCGAGGATATGTCAATTGCAGTGCTGAAACGATTGATTGCGTGTTGTCAGTTGAACCGCTATCAAAGACCAAGACGTGAACGTCCATGTTAGGAATAGACGCAGTGGCCTCGAACACTTGAGTCAACGTTTCTTGGATGACAAGGGATTCATGGTAAGTCGGAATAATGATAACAACTTTTTCAATGTTCATCGTATGGGTCTCTCCCCAAAGAGTCCACGTCCAATGCGTAACATGGTGCTGCCTGCACGAATCGCCTCGTCTAAATCATCACTCATGCCCATAGACAAGGTATCTAAATGGGTACCCAACGCTTGATTGAGTTCTGCCAGCAACTGCGCCAAGCGCAGGAAGGTCGCATAACGGGCGGTCGCCGTGGATTCTGGTCTGGGGATAATCATGAGTCCGCGTAAGCGAAGTCGTGGCAAGGCTATAATGGCGCGGGCAACGTCTAATACCTCATCGCGTTGAAGACCGGATTTGGTTGGTTCGTCGTCGAGGTTGACTTGAATGCAAACCTGAAGTGGGGGTGCTGAGAGGAGGCGTGCTTTATTTAAGCGCTCAGCCACGTCCACACGACATAACCCATGGACCCAACTAAAATGCCTGGCAATCCCACTGGTTTTATTACGTTGAATCGGGCCAATAAAGTGCCAACACAGCGGGTAGGAGGCCAAGGCATTTATTTTGCACAAAGCTTCTTGGTAATAATTTTCGCCGAAATCACAGAGTCCCGCGTGGACTGCCTCGAGAATCTCCTCCTGCGATCGCCCCTTACTGACAGCCAGTAATTGAACAGTACCCGGTGCCCTAAGGCCCGAGGCTTCGAGGTGCCGGATGGTCTGTTGTAGGTCGTGTACGCGTAAGGCGATGGGTGTTGGTTGCATTTATCGTGTGTTTTTCTGGAGCTCGAGGAGCTGGTTTATTCCACCTTCTGCTAGCATCAGCATGGTGTTGAGTTGTTCTCGATCAAAACTGCCATCTTCCGCGGTGCCTTGCACTTCAATGAAGCGACCTTGCTCATTCATGACAACGTTCATGTCGGTGTCTGCGAGGACATCTTCTGCGTAATCCAGATCAAGGACCGGTTGACCACGATAAATGCCGACAGAAACAGCTGCGATATAATTAAACGTAGGTTGTTTCTTTAGCTTGTCATGGGTACGCATCCACTCAACCGCGTCGCGCATGGCCACACAAGCACCTGTGATGGCGGCTGTTCGGGTGCCACCATCGGCTTGAAGTACGTCACAATCGAGCGTGATGGTGTTGTCGCCCAGTGTTTTTAAGTCGACGCAGGTGCGAAGTGAACGCCCAATTAAACGTTGGATCTCGAGGGTTCGCCCGCCCTGCTTGCCGCGGCTTGCTTCGCGGTCGTTTCTACTGTGTGTGGCTCTCGGCAGCATGCCGTATTCAGCAGTAACCCACCCTTGATTTTTGCCTTTCAGAAAGCGAGGCACGCCATCCATCACCGATGCGGTGCAAAGTACGCGTGTTTGACCAAACTCAACGAGCACCGATCCCTCCGCATGTTGGGTATAATTACGCGTGATCTTGATTTCTCGAAGCTGATTTGGTTCACGGTGGCTGGGTCGCATGGTAAAATCCTAAGAATGGCCAAAGCGGGCATTATAAACGTTTCGTTCTGTGGATGCATCTTGAATGATAAAAGATTGGGTGAAGTATGACTAAACAATTGATTGGGAGCTTGTTCATTGTGGCAGCTCCGTCGGGCGGTGGGAAAACGAGCCTTGTTAACCACTTGATCAGTGAATTAACAGATATTGTTGTTTCCACCTCTCACACGACAAGGGATCAACGTCCAGGGGAAACAGATGGCTCACATTATTTTTTCACGGATGAAGCGACATTTATTGACATGATCAATACAGACCAATTTATTGAATACGCGCGAGTGTTTGATCATTATTATGGTACGTCGCACGCAGAAATCAATGCGCGCTTGAATCAAGGGATTGATGTTGTGTTGGATATTGATTGGCAAGGGGCGGCTCAGATTAAACGATTTTTCCCAGATGCTGCGTCCGTGTTTATTCTTCCTCCGTCGTTGGAGGTATTGAAAAAGCGCTTGACGGATAGGCAGCGTGATAATCACGGGGTCATCCGCGATCGCATGCAGCGCGCGCGTGAAGAGCTGAGTCATTATGATGAGTTTGATTACTTGATTGTTAATGATGACTTTGAAAAAGCCGCCGCGGAGTTAGCCGCGATTGTGACTGCGAATCGATTACGCCTGTCTCGACAAGCCTGTCGGCAACGAAAATTGCTTTCTTTCTTGCTCACATCGCAGTAAAATAGAATATTTTGCGAAAAGCTTGGGGGCTGATATGGCACGCGTAACGGTTGAAGATTGTTTAGATTACGTTGAAAATCGATTTGAATTGGTCATGGTCGCGTCAAAACGTGCACGCGAAATTGCTATTCGCGGGGCGCAACCGATGGTTGAATGGGACAATGACAAGCCGACAGTTGTTGCTTTACGCGAAATTGCAGGTGGATTTGTCGGGCCGGAAATTCTTGATAAAGACTAGTTCAACGCTATCTACCAACCTGCAGGAGCACTGGGAGATCGCACGTGAGCTACTTTAAGGAGTTACACGAAGAGCTAGAATGCTACCTTGATCCATCACAAATTGAGAAATGTCATCAAGCGTACTTGGTTGCGGAGAAAGGGCATCATGGGCAGATGCGCCGCTCAGGTGAGCCTTACATCACGCATCCGGTTGCCGCAGCACTGATCTTGGCCAAAATGAGGCTTGATTACCAAACGATCATGGCGACCTTGCTTCATGATGTGGTTGAAGATACGTCGGTGAGCCAGGACGATTTGATTCAACAATTTGGAGAGGACGTCACCG
>CANISA010000093.1 GCA_947470005.1 Legionellaceae bacterium
CTTTCCAAGCTTCGTTTAAACCCAATAGCAGCCATGGTGATGAGTCCCACAGCATAAAGCCCATAGAAATGAACAAATGAACTGAACGCCATGAGCACTTGGGTCATGGGAGGGAGTGCTTGACCGCTGCTGTTGAACACATCAATGATTTTTGGCACGACAAAAGCAAGCAAAAACCCAATAATAGAGGCGGACACCACGATCATCAGGGAGGGATAAATGAGGGCTTGTTGGATTTTTTGCCGGGTCTGTTGCTGATACTCTGTGTAATCGGCTAACTTCTCTAAAACCATGTCCAATCGTCCCGTTTGTTCACCGGCGGCAATCGTTGCTCGGTAGAGTTCAGGGAAAGCTTGAGGCGCATCGCCCATGGCCTGTGCCAGGCCATAACCCTCTAATACCTTGGCGCGCACACTAAAGATGAGTTGACGAACTGACGGTTTGGTTGATTGCTCACTGACGCCGCGTAATGCCTCCTCCAGAGGGATCCCTGCGGCGAGCAGGGTGGCTAATTGGCGGGTTAACAGCGATAAGTCTTGTGCCGAAAACGAGTGTTTCTGTTTTTTTCGTGTGGATTTTTTGAACGCACTTACTTGAGTTGGAATCAGACCTTGCTCACGGAGCAACTGACGGGCATGGCGCTCAGAGTCCGCCTCGATGACCCCTTTACATGGGCTTCCGGATGTTTTTAGCGCATGGTATTGGTAGCCGCTCATGATGGGTAGGTTAACTTCACGTATGGGTTATCGTAATGAGTCTAATCTATTGGGTTTCAGATGTCATTACGGTACACTTGCCTGGGTTTAATTCAAGGAGGTGGATGATGGGTATGAGTAAGGTGCGTGCGGCGATTGATAAACACGAAGCAAGGTTTATTGATTTGCGTTTTACAGACACATTGGGCAAAGAACAACACATCACGATTCCGGTCTCGTCAATTGATGATGATTTTGCTGAAAGTGGGAAAATGATCGATGGTTCATCATTTAAAGGTTGGCAGAAAATACACCAGTCTGACTTGGCTCTACTCCCTGATTTAGACACGATTTTGCCGGATCCTTTTTATCAAGACAGCACGTTGTTTATTCGTTGCAACGTGGTTGATCCACAAACCATGCTTGGGTATGACCGCGATCCGCGTTCAATCGCGCAACGCGCAGAAGCCTACCTTCAGTCCACCGGTATTGCCGATCAAGCCTTGTTTGGGCCTGAGCCTGAATTTTTTCTGTTTGATGATGTTCGTTGGGAAACAAACATCAGTGGCTCGTTTTATAAAATTGATTCTGACGAAGCCCAATGGAACTCAGGTAAAGCCATGGAGGGAGGAAACACAGGTCATCGTCCTGGGATCAAAGGCGGGTATTTTCCTGTGCCACCGGTTGATTCATCACAAGATATTCGTTCAGCCATGTCTGAAACCCTGGAAGCCTTGGGGATTGTGGTTGAGGCACATCATCATGAAGTCGCAACAGCGAACCAATGTGAAATTGCGACTCGTTTTAATACATTAACTAAAAAAGCAGATGAGCTACAGATTTTAAAATACGTGGTTCATAATGTCGCACACAATCACGGTAAAACAGCAACGTTTATGCCCAAACCGTTGGTTGGCGATAATGGCAGCGGTATGCATTGCCATCAATCACTCACAAAAGACGGCGTGAATTTATTTGCAGGTGATCAATACGCAGGTCTGTCTGAAACAGCGCTGTATTATATTGGGGGTATTATTAAGCATGCGCGTGCATTGAATGCCTTGACTAACCCCGCAACCAACAGCTATAAACGACTCGTACCCGGGTTTGAAGCACCGGTTTTGTTGGCTTACTCGGCGCGAAATCGTTCCGCATCGATTCGGATTCCTCACGTGAGCAATCCCAAAGGTCGCCGTATTGAAGTTCGTTTCCCTGATCCCATGGCTAATCCTTACTTGGCGTTCACAGCCATGATGATGGCTGGCTTGGATGGGATTCAGAAGAAAATTCATCCGGGGCAGCCTATCGACAAAGATTTATACGATTTGCCACCTGAAGAGTTGATTGATGTCCCGACGGTTGCGAGTTCACTCGAGCAAGCCGTTGAGCATTTGCAGCGGGATCATGACTTTTTACTTCAAGGGGATGTGTTTAGTAAAGATTTCCTTCAAAGCTACATTGCCTTACGTGAGATGGATATTGCCTACGTTCGAAGTCTGGTTCACCCGGCTGAGTTTGAATTATATTACAGTCAGTGAGTTGTTCTAGATTAATTCGCGCTCTTTTTGTCTAAAGTTAAGTCATTTTTGGCCGTTAAATAGATTAACTAGCATGACTGCTGGACTCAGGGGGTACGTATGGACATTATTTTTCAAGGTCGGCACGACAGTAGCCAAGCAGGTGAGAGCTTGCTTGGCGTGATTCGCTTGTTAAAGGAGCGCTATCATATTGAGACCTTTCGAGAAATGCATTTATCGGTGACCTTGGTGGATGAGGTAGGGGAAGATGTTGAGTTGGTCGACAGTGAAACCGACGAGTCCTACCGCGTGCTTGAAGTGTGTCGTGATCATCATGAATCACCGCGACGTGTTGGCCGCCCTGGATTAAAATTAGTTATCGATAACACGCGCTAAAATCAAGTTGCCTAAACGCGAAGATATGACATACTCAATCATGAAAATGAATGGGACTCATTATGAATGAGAAAAAAATGGACAGCGGTTTCGCGACGTGGTTTTCAACCTACGGGTCGTTGACAGCAGAACGTGTTCTGGAGCACTTTGATATTCGGTTGCCGCACGAGACGATGGTAGCGGCACTGAAGAATGCCGGCAGTATTTATTTTAATGTACTACGTGTACCCATGATGAATATTTTTAACGGGATTATTCTTCAACAAGCGTATGATTACCAAGTGTATGCACAAAAGCTATTTATTGATTACCGGTTGTCGCCGGAGTATGCCAAAGAGCCCGATGCGCCTGGTGCGAGCACACGAGAGGAGTTGGACGAGCAATATAATAAATTGTTGGAGCTGGGAAATGCATTTAACGAACATCAGCTCACGCACTATCGATTAATTTCTGAAAGCCAGGCTTGGCTCATTGGTTGCATTGGTCAATTAGACAATCCTACGGTAGATATAAATACGTTGAATAACGACTCCCAGTTTAAAGAAAAGCTCACTCAGTTTGTCGAGCGATCAAACGAGATAGCCATTACGTTTCGTAGTTACCGGAGCCAATTTTACGACATGATTCTCCGTATAACGGAGCGATTAGGTTGCCTCTCGGATTATCATTTTAACTTTGAGCAAACAGATAAAGAGCGAGAGTCGCTGCATTTTGATGATAAAATTGGCGGAGTTTGAGATAAGTAGGGGCAACCCTGGCTGATGGCGCGCTCGCCCTGGACAAATTGAGCATGGTGGTATACATTTCCTGTTTTTAGATGGGATCGGACATGCGGATTGCCTTGGTGGTCGAGTACGATGGAAGCCAATATTACGGCTGGCAATCTCAAACGGGTTTACGGACGGTGCAACATGCGTTAGAGCAGGCGCTAGGTCATGTTGCTAACCATGATATTAGTCTTGTTTGTGCGGGGCGAACGGATACCGGCGTTCATGCAACGCATCAAGTGGTTCATTTTGACTCTGAAAAAGAGCGCAGCATGCGCGCATGGATTCATGGGGCCAATTCATTCCTACCGAAAGATGTCTGTGTTAAATGGGGCAAAGAGATCCCACCGCATTTTCATGCACGGTATTCAGCGATCGCTCGGCGCTACCGTTACGTCGTTTATAATGGTCCCATTCGTCCGAGTTTATTGCGTTGCAACGTCACGTGGCAGTATCAACAACTTAACCACCGTGTGATGCATGACGCCGCCCAAATCTTACTGGGGGAGCAAGATTTTACCTCTTTTCGCTCCGTGGAGTGCCAATCTAAAACGCCGATGAGGCATGTGCAGGCGATTCAAGTCTGGCGTAAAGGCGACCTGGTGGTCATGGATATTTCGGCGAATGCTTTTTTGCACCACATGGTGAGAAACATTGCCGGTGTGTTGATGGCAGTCGGTTCTGGTCGACGATCGGTCCCTTGGGTGGGCGAAGTGCTTCTTGCAAAAGATAGAAAAATGGGTGCAGAAACCGCACCACCGTATGGCCTTTATTTGGTTGGTGTGACCTATCCCCCAGAATTTAACATCATTGCGCCAAGCCAAGGGCCTTTGTTTTTTCAGGAGTCTTTAACAAAATGAGTGAAATAGAATCTCGCGATGTGCCGGGGCATTTTATCCATCAACTGATCGTGGATGATTTGAAAACGGGGAAGCATCAGGTCGTGGTTACGCGCTTTCCACCGGAACCGAACGGGTATTTACACATCGGCCATGCCAAGTCCATTTGCTTAAACTTTGGATTGGCGGATGAATTGGGTGGCCGCTGTTATTTACGGTTTGATGACACGAATCCCATCAAAGAAGAAGATGAATTTGTTCAGGCTATTATTGAAGATGTGCGATGGCTTGGATTTGAATGGTGTGCGATGACGCATTCATCTGATTATTACCAGGCGCTCTATGATTTCGCGGTTCATTTAATCGAACAAGGGTTGGCGTACGTCGATAGTTTAAGCATGGAGGACATGCGCGCTTATCGAGGCACACTGCAAGAGCCTGGGCGTGAGAGCCCGTTTCGAGGCCGTTCGATTGATGAAAATTTAGCGCTTTTTCATCGCATGAAAGCGGGAGAATTCCCGGATGGCGACCATGTGTTGCGCGCACGAATTGACATGCAATCCGGCAATATTAATATGCGTGACCCTGTGTTGTATCGGATTAGACACGTAGCCCATCAGCGCACGGGCGACGCGTGGTGCATTTATCCAATGTACGATTACGCGCACCCGGTGTCTGACGCGTTGGAGAAAATAACGCATTCGCTGTGCACCCTTGAGTTTCAAGATCATCGTCCGTTATATAACTGGTTCATCGAGCATTTACCCGTTCCGGCGGTACCTATTCAGACTGAGTTTGCACGGTTGAATTTATCCCACACGATAACGAGTAAACGTAAATTGCGCGAATTGGTTGATTCAGGTGTCGTTGAGGGGTGGGATGATCCGCGATTGCCAACCTTGCGAGGCATGCGTAAGCGAGGCTATCCTCCTGCAGCGCTTCGAGAATTTTGTGAACAAATCGGGGTATCAAGAAGTGACTCGGTCATTGATATGTCGGTGTTTGAGGCGTGCGTTCGTGATACCTTAAATCTGACTGCGAAACGCGCTTTGTGCGTGTTTGACCCGCTTAAAGTAGTGATCGAAAATTATCCTGCTGACACTGTTTTGGCGTTGGAGGTGCCGTTTCACCCCCAGGACGCGTCCATGGGAACCCGCACGCTGCCATTTTCGAACACGTTGTACATCGATCGCAGTGATTTTATGTTGGAGCCGACGAAGCAGTATTTTCGACTGTCACCTGGTGCTGAAGTGCGTTTACGGCAAGCCTATGTTATTCGCTGCACAGACGTTATTTATGATGCCGCGGGTGACGTGGTGGAGCTTCGATGCACCTATGATGACGCGACGTTGGGTAAAAATCCGGTGGATAGGAAAGTCAAAGGCGTGATTCATTGGGTCTCTGCAGCACAGGCAACGCCTGTTGCCATTATTCAATACGACCGACTGTTTCATGATGCAAACCCAGGCCGTGAAGAGGATTTTATGCGGTTTTTAAATCATGACTCGCTGCGTCAATTGAATGGGTATGTGGAGCCATCGGCGGCCTTAGCAGCACTGGGCACCGTTTTTCAGTTTGAGCGGCTGGGGTATTATGCCGTGAATCAGATTGCAAACGAACAGGTAACAGCGTTTCATCGCGTGGTTGATTTGAAAGACACGTGGGGAAAAATGAGTGACGCGCGTCCGGCATAACGTAGGGGGAAGATCATGATCAAAGTCTACAATTCATTAACACGTCAAAAAGACGTACTGACCCCTCGGGTGCCTGGCAAGTTGGGGGTCTATGTGTGTGGCATTACGGTGTATGACCATTGTCATTTAGGCCATGCTCGCTTGATGGTTTGTTTTGATGTGATTGTGCGATTTTTACGTGAGGAAGGCTATGACGTTACGTTTGTGCGTAATATCACGGACATTGATGACAAAATCATTAAGCGCGCGTTAGAGTGCGGGGTAACGATTGATGCGTTAACGGCCGAATACATTGATGTGATGCATGCGGATGCGCGCACCTTGAGTTGCCTGCCGCCCACCCTAGAGCCCCGGGCGACGACGTCCATTGATGCGATTGTGCGTTTGATCACGCGTTTGTTGGATCGCGAGTATGCCTACCTCAGCGACGAGGGGGATGTGTGTTATGAGGTCAGTCGCTTTGAAGGGTATGGTAAACTATCAAACAAAGA
>CANISA010000094.1 GCA_947470005.1 Legionellaceae bacterium
GATTCCATTTTGTCTTGGTTTGGGCAACAGGTGACGCCACTTTTCTCGCCGATGGGAATTTCACAAAGCAATTGGCCTGCCACCGTGGGGCTTATCACCGGGATGTTAGCGAAAGAAGTGGTTGTCGGCTCGCTCAATGGCTTGTATGCAAGCATGGCGCATTCACAATCGGTGTATGGCGTCATGGTTCAGGAATTTGACGGACAAGCGGGAGCGTATGCTTATTTGTTATTTGTTTTGTTATATATCCCGTGTGTGTCAACGATGGCCGTGATTCGTCAAGAGGCAAGCCGTAGGCTCATGTGGTTTTCAATTGGATGGTCTACGTTTGTGGCTTACGCGACAGCCGTGTTATTTTATCAATTAGCTACCATTCATCGACACCCGGAGCAAACCTTCGCGTGGGTGCTTGGCGTGGCTTGCCTAGTGTTTGCTGCAACGCGGTGGATTCGGTTTAAAAAAAGACCAGAAGGAGCGGCCCATGTTACTGCAACTTCGTGATTTCATCGCACGCGAGCACCTGGTCAGTACGCAGCAATTGACACGCGCATTTCACATCGAGCTGACGGCGTTGCAACCGATGTTAGATAGGTGGGTTGCGAAGGGCGTGATTGAGTCGCAGGAAAAAGCGAGTTGCGGCAGCCCTTGTCGAGGATGCAAGACTCAGGCTTTGGCTTATTATCGGTATGTTGGGGGTTGAGGGGTATGAATAATTGTCGATATCATGATTAAGGGCATACGTTGTTGATCATTAGATCGGCTGCCTGTTCTTGTCTTTCACCTGATCGGATTCATGAAAAGCTTTATTTTGGTTGTATTTTCAACCAAGTTTGATCGGCTGAACGCATGAAATTGCACTCAACACATTTGGTAGTTGAAATGTCAACACACCCTAATATATGACCAATTTTTATGAGCCGACCATTGCAGCGCGAACCATAATATTCTTATTTTTGTTATACTGTGCGCATTCGTTTCAAGTGTCATCTTTGATATAAGCATCGCGTGGACCATCAATTCAATACATTGTTCAATTTAACACTAACCCCATCGGGGCATTTGCATGTTGTTCGGCACATGGACGCGGCTGATACACATGAAGGGATAGATCACGCGTCGATCGCCCAAGCTTTTTTGAACTCACAGGAACAAGGCCTGTTTCAATTAGTCACAACAAAAATGGATAGCCATTGGTCTTTAGTTATGAAATATTGGCGAAACTATATCGCTCAATACGTCGATCGCTTGTGTCATTATGACTCGGCGGTACATCCAACGTTTGAAAAAATTGAAGCGCCCGATGAAGGCCTCCTTCATGAATGGCTGTTGAAGATGCCGCCGATGCTTGGTGGAGAGTATGGGACAACGGAGGCATTGGCGGCTATTTGGGCGGCTTTTGATGATTGGTGCCGTGCCCAGATTGCGAATGAACCTGATGGTGTCGCAGGATTTATCATCAAGCATCTGCCCGAGTGGCAACATGTCGGTCGAGTCTGTTTTCATTTGGCAGAGAATAAGCATGATTTGTCTTATCCCTTTGCATTCATTGCAACGTATGCGGCAAGCCTCACGGGATCACGTGAAGTACAATATAAGCCGCTGAGCAAGGCATTACAAGATTTTGCGGGTGAGGCAAATAAATCGGCACTCTATCATTTATTAAAGCCCATTCATGAAGCGGCACAACACTGTGAATGGGTTCGTGAAGTACTTGAGAGTCACGATATATATCATCCGATGGCGTGGACACCGAGCGAAGCGTATCAATTGCTTCAATCCATTCCGCAATTAGAATCGTCTGGTTTGGTGGTCAAATGCCCCAATTGGTGGAAGAAACGGTTAAAACCGAAGGTGCAAGTGACCCTTGGCGGCAAGAAAAATGCGTTTTTATCAACAGAAGCCTTACTCACGTTTAACGTAACCCTCGCGATGGATGGCGAGCCACTCAGCCCACATGAGTTGGAGGCTATTTATAAAGCAGAAACGGGCCTCATGATGCTGCGTGGGCAATACGTTGAAATTGATCAAGAAAAATTACAACAAGCATTGGCTCATTGGAAATCTGTACAACGCGACGTGGGTCAGGATGGTGTGTCTTTTATTGAAGGGATGCGCTTGTTGGCGGGAGCGAGTCATGATTTAAAGGGCGGCACCTTTACAGAAGAAATACAGGATTGGTCAGGTATTGAAGCTAGCGCTGATTTACGTGCGACATTGGATAAGTTTAGGCATCCAGAAACCATTCAAGCGCGTCATCCAGGTCCTGAATTACGAGCTACATTGAGGCCTTATCAGGCTGTTGGTGTGAATTGGTTGGATTTTTTAACAGAGCTTGGTTTAGGCGCGTGCCTTGCGGATGACATGGGCCTTGGAAAAACGATCCAAGTGATTTCACTGTTGCTTATTCAAAAGAAAAAGAGCCTCACGCGTCCCAGTCTCCTTGTTTTGCCGGCCTCCTTGTTAGCTAATTGGAAAGCTGAAATTCGACGCTTTGCGCCATCGATTCACGCATTATTTTTGCATGGTTCAGAATTAAGCCGGAGTGATCTCGAAAGGTTTGCCAGTCAACCGGAGCATGCACTGAATGAATTCGATCTGGTGGTGACGACGTACGGCATGTTACAGCGCCAAGGATGGTTAATCGCTAAGCATTGGCATTTGGTTATTCTGGATGAAGCTCAAGCGATTAAAAATCCAACGTCTGAGCAAACCAAGCGGGTCAAGCAATTAAAAAGTCACGCTAAAATTGCGTTAACCGGTACCCCCATTGAAAATCGTTTGGGTGACTTGTGGTCATTGTATGATTTCATCTGCCCGGGATTATTGGGAAGCAGCACACGCTTTAAGCAATTTATTCAGTCGATTGAACGCAATGAAACGGCGTCCTATGCATCGCTACGTCAATTGGTCCAGCCTTATATGTTACGTCGGTTAAAAACGGACAAAACAATTATTTCTGACTTACCTGATAAATCAGAAATGAATGCATGGTGTCCGTTAACAAAAGAGCAGCTGACGTTGTATACGCAAACGGTCCATCAAATGACGCGTGCGTTAGCGTCGACGGAAGATGGTATTCAACGTAAAGGCTTGGTCTTGGCTTACTTAACTCGGTTTAAGCAAATTTGCAATCATCCAGGTCAATTTTTAGGTGACAAAGATTATCATGAAAACAGAAGTGGTAAATTTGCGCGGTTGGCTCATTTGGGCGAGGAAATTGCGAACCGACAGGAAAAAGTGTTGATTTTTACTCAATATAGAGAGATGACACACCCGATTGCTGCGTATTTAGAACGAGTTTTTGGCGAGCCTGGGCTTGTGTTGCATGGAGGGACGCCTGTTTCGAAACGACAGGCCATGGTCAATCAATTTCAAGCAGAACAAGGTCCGCCTTTTTTTGTTTTGTCACTGAAGGCAGGGGGGACTGGGCTTAATCTAACTGCTGCTAGTCATGTGATTCATTTTGATCGCTGGTGGAATCCTGCCGTTGAAAATCAAGCGACTGATCGTGCGTTTCGTATCGGTCAAAAGCGGAATGTATTGGTGCATAAATTTATATGCAAAGGCACCATCGAAGAAAAAATTGACCAATTGATCGGAGAAAAAGTATCGCTAGCGTCCGATGTGTTGCACGTGAGTGGCGAATCGTTGTTAACTGAGCTGAGTGATCGAGCGTTACTCGATCTGGTTTGTTTGGATATCAATCAAGTGATGAGCTAGAGGTTATTATGAATGATGGTTGGGCACCTTATGTTTCTGTGGCACAAAGACGAGCCAATGCGGCCAAGCAAATGCAACGCTTGAAAAAACAAGGGCATTCGATTCTGCCTATTGAGATTCAAGGTCGAACCATTGCCCGCACGTTCTGGGGAAAGGCGTGGTGCGATCACATGGAGTCCTTTTGCGATCACAACAACCGGCTTCCTCGGGGGCGAACGTACGTTCGCAACGGTTCTGTCT
Source organism: Legionellaceae bacterium (assembly GCA_947470005.1). Lineage (GTDB taxonomy): Bacteria > Pseudomonadota > Gammaproteobacteria > Legionellales > Legionellaceae > JAGVJT01. Next base: position 3,961 of record CANISA010000094.1, read on the forward strand.
GTCATCTTGAAATCAATGAAGGAGCGGTTCAAGCCATGGTCTCAGGGAGTTCGATGTACCGAGTTCATATTTCGGTGAAGCCGCTGACATCTGATAAATGGCAATTGATCAAACAGACCTGTGCGGGACAAATTGGATCGTTGCTTGATTTGCTTTCAGGTAAATTATCTGCCGGTGTGATGAGTATGGTGTGCGATCCAAAAGGCGGTTTGTTTCCTCTGTCACCTGACTTTAAGCTCGCGTGTGATTGTCCTGATTCCGCTACGATGTGTAAACATATTGCAGCAGTGCTCTATGGCGTAGGCTCACGATTGGATGTTGACCCTGCTCAATTGTTTACCTTGCGAGGTGTTCGTTTCGAAGAGCTCATTGATGTGACGCATGCAGTCACTCAAGCGATCACTACGGGTCAAGGTCGAAGAAAACGACTTGATGATCATGTTTTTGCTGATCTATTTAATCTAGACGTAGCCAGTCAACCGGTTGTTGAGGAGAGCAACACCAGCTATCCAAGCTCCAATACCATTCCCGAACGCATAACGGGCCATGCTATTCGGCAAAAACGCATTCAGCTTCAGCTGACAAAACGTGATTTTGCCGAACAGGTGGGCGTGAGCATTACATCCATCGTGCTCTGGGAGGCAAAGGGCGACAATCAGATTAAGCTTAATTCGGCTTCCTTGAATAAATTGAAGCGCATGTGGGCGCGTTAGGAATTTAGGGTGGTTATTTTGAAAAATAGACTTAATTAGCGCAAGATACGTCAAGTCTAAAATGGTTTAAAGCACTGCATGCATTGGATGAATCAAACGTGGAAGTTCACTAACCATATAGAGTGGCACAGATAAAATCGACCCATCAAATGTCAACGGTTGTTGAGAAATCCGCACGCCCAAACGAAGCGCGTTCTCACGCATCAGTAATTGTAATGATTTTAACTGACCCGTCGAGCCGGCTTTGACTTCAATAGGAATTATCGTTGATTTAAATGTCGTGATAAAATCAACCTCTGCCATGCTGGATTTTTTTTCACGACACCAAAAATACAGTTGTGGGGCATCAACAGGGGGTGCGTAAGCCAGCAGTTCTTGCCCTACAAACTGTTCGGCCATGGCGCCACGGTTGATTAGGAGAAGATTGTCATTCAATAACAATTCTGCATCGAGGTGACTGGCACGAGCCATTAATCCGATATCAAGAAACACGATTTTAAATTTTTTCTCATTCATTAAAGTAATCAGCGGAAGACCCGATGCGGCCGTACTGTAGATGGGATAAATTAATCCGGCATGCTGCAATAATTCGAGGGCGGATTTTATATGGTGAGAGCGGGCAGCCGGATCGACATTTGCATATTTCACATGGCTTCCCACAAGCCCCGGCGCTTTTTCAAACACACGTTGCACGTATTGAATTTGAGTATGTTTGGTGTACTTACTAAAATCTTGCCGATAAGTACTTAATAAGATGGTTTGTTGTAACTGGGGCTCGATCAAATTGTATGTGCGTGTCATGTTTGCTGAGACAACAACAGTCGATAGATACGCCTGTAGTACTCCGGGCATTCCACCCAAGACCATGTAATGCCTGACTAGTTTTAATAGCGTTTGATGAACAGGCTCAGAAATTGGTTGTGTTAACTCGACCTGTTCTAAAAAATTACGTAAATCAACATACCCCACAGCAGATAAAAACTCTTTAAACGACAAGGGTTTTAAATAAAGGGATTGCACGCGTCCAACGGGCATACGAAAATCTTCTTGATTAAGCGTGAATTCCAGCAAGGAGCCGGCACCTATCACATGAAGTTGGGGATATTGTTCTTTAAAATAGCGTAATGAACGAATAGCATGAGGACAATCTTGAATTTCATCCAAAAAAAGCAATGTTTTGCCGGGTTCAATAGGTTGATGGAGAGTCAACGAGAGAGCCAATATAATTTCATTTGGATGCAGGGTATCAAAGCAACGGGCGAGGGCAGGATCTTGTTCAAAATTAACGGTTACCACGTTATCGAAATGAGCGCGACCAAATTTGTCAACAATAAAGGATTTACCCACTTGACGCGCGCCGCGTAATAGAAGCGGCATATGATTGATTTTTTGCTTCCATTGCAAGAGATCTTGTTCGATATCACGATCCATAATCACACCAAACAGGCTAAATGATCCTTGTATTTTGTCGTTTTTTATGATGAAACACAAGGGTTATTTAGCATGGGTTGGTTGTCGCGCGCGCAGAAGTCAAATTGATTTTAAATCAACGAGCGCCTGGAGTAGATGTATGGGCTTATGGCAGGCCGAGTGAATGGGCGTGCTCATGAGACCAGTGATTTGGATCTGATTTTTCGTAA
>CANISA010000095.1 GCA_947470005.1 Legionellaceae bacterium
TTAAAGTCTTGATGATCAATGTGTTAACGAGCGCGACTGTTCTCTTAATTGCTGAACAACTGTTGAATCATTAAAAAGAGCCCATGTAATCGCGTTTACCGATGTCAATGCCCTTGCTTCGAAGGATTGCGTAAGCGGTCGTGAGGTGGAAGAAAAATTGCGGAATCCCATAACTCAGTAGGTAGGCCTGACCTGTGAATTTTTTTTCCTTCGGCGTACCAGGTCGCGTGATGATCTCACGCTCTTCACTTCCTTCTATTTTTGTAGGCGCGATATTGGATATAAACTGCACGGTCTTTGTAATGCGTGCTTGTAATGCATGAAAACTAACTTCATTGTCTTCATAAACCGGTACCTCTACTCCTGCTAGCCGAGCTGCGACCCCTTTGGCAAAATCAGTTGCAATCTGTACCTGACGTGTGAAATTAAACATGTCTGGAAACAAACTGGCTTGAAGTAAGGTATTTGGATCAATCTGCTTATTCTGAACGTGCAACTCAGCTTTATCCAAAATCGCGTTCAACGCCTCCAGCAATTGCGTGAACACGGGTACGGATGCATTATACATAGAAATAGCCAAAGTACTCTCCGGTGGTTGATTAATGTTAGCGTGCTTCGCAGCAAGAATACCGCTAATAAGGCTTAACCACCACTGTTGTACCTATCTTTATAACGTTCTGATTTAACCAATGAGCATCCGTTGGTTTTACACGAATACATCCATGAACCGCCTGCGCATATATTGCTCTTATAGGGCAGTATAGGGCCTGCTCATGGCTCCGTCAATTTCATTCAGTTAGATTGGCTCATTTATGTCAGCATAATCCGCATTGCTATACACCGTTTGAACATCGTCTAAATCGTCAAGCATGTCGATGAGCTTCTCTAATGTCTCTGCTGTATCGCCGTCAATAGGCACCATGATTTGAGCGCGCATCGTCAAATGATAATGCTCAATCTCCAGGTTCGCCGCTTGGAGCGCTACAAGCACAGCATGGTAAGACTCCGCTGGGGCAATGACTTCCAGTTGCCCCTCGTCCAACGTGACATCAGTAGCCCCTGCCTCAATGGCGACATCCATCGCCTTTTCCTCATCGGGTGTACGTGCTAATAAAAACTCACCTTGTTGATGAAATAAATAGGACACGGAGCCTTCTGTACCTAAGTTTCCCCCTAATTTGGTGAATGCGTGCCTTATTTCGGATACCGTACGGTTTTTATTATCCGACAGGCAATCGACCAAAATAGCAACCCCACCGGGTCCATAGCCTTCGTAGCGCATCTCCACCATGTTTGCCCCATCAAGCCCACCGACGCCGCGTTTAATCGCGTTATCAACGGTGTCTCGCTTCATGTTTGCTTTGAGCGACTTACTGACAGCATCGCGTAACCGCGAATTGCTGGATTCATCTGCCCCACCCATTCGGGCCGCTACGGATATCTCACGAATCAATTTAGTAAAAATTTTGCCTCTTTTTGAATCCTGAACGCCTTTACGGTAACGAATATTCGCCCATTTGCTATGACCGGCCACGACAACACCTCAATGAATAGATTAATATGACTATGGTATAATTTTTATCGGCAGGGAAACAAGGAGGCATGCGGTGTATTTAACAGGATTTGGTAATCATCATGCGAGCGAGGCTATCCTCGGTGCGTTGCCTTTACATCAAAACTCACCTCAACGTTGCCCGTTAGGTCTCTACGCCGAGCAACTCAGCGGCAGCGCTTTTACACGCCCCAGGCACCTGAATTTACACAGTTGGCTCTACCGTAAAATTCCGTCTGTTGTCTTGCATGATTTTGTCCCCTACTCAAACGGCTACCAACACCCCCTTGCAACCATGCAGCCACCCAATCCCATGCGCTGGTCGCCTCTTCCCTTACCCAGCACACCTCAAGATTTTTTAGAAGGCTTGTTTCACCTGGCCGGTAATCAACACACCAACGGCTACCTGTATCAGTGCTCAACATCCATGAATGCTCGATTTTTCAACAACAGGGATGGGGAGCTTTTGTTTGTGCCTTATCAAGGTAAACTTCGTTTACGCACTGAACTAGGGCGACTAGAGATAACGCCAGGCATGATAGCCGTCATCCCACGAGGCGTAAGCTTTGCCGTGGACGTGATGGAAGGACCCGCCAATGGCTATTTATGTGAAAATGGTGGGTTACCTTTTCAGCTGCCTGAACTGGGCCCTCTGGGGGCCAATAGCTTGGCTCACCCGCGTCATTTCCTCTATCCAAAAGCCAGGTTTGAAGAGACAGACACACCGGTCGAGATTATGTGTAAATACCAACAGCAATTATGGGTCTCTCGTGGCAATCATTCTCCTCTCAACGTGGTGGCATGGCATGGAAACTATGCGCCCTATTGCTATGACTTATCACTATTTAATACGATCAATACGGTCAGTTTTGATCATCCGGATCCCTCCATTTTTACCGTATTGACTTCACCGAGCGATACCCTCGGTGTTGCTCATCTTGATTTTGTTATTTTTCCACCGCGTTGGATGGTTGCTGAACACACGTTCAGACCACCTTATTTCCACCGAAACATCATGAATGAATGGATGGGACTGATCACCGGTGAGTATGATGCGAAAAAAACAGGATTCACTCAGGGCGCGAGTAGCATTCATAATTGCATGTCCGGTCATGGACCTGATCACAGCACCTATCAGCAGGCAAGTACGGCTGCACTCCAGCCCACACGCTATGATAATACCTTGGCGTTTATGCTTGAATCACGAGACCCTTGGCTTTTGACCGATGGCGCGCTGAAACACCCCTCGCGCCAGTTGAATTACACCGCGTGCTGGCAACGGGTTAAGCCTGCCATCGACTAGCGATAAAGCCCATACGGTGGGCAATGTTCATGTTTTTTTGTCCTGCATAACAACCGGAGGCAATGATACGCGCTCCTTATCGGGATAAATTTGTTTTACTCTCCGAAAAAAAGCCCCCTGCGCATTGAGGACTGCAAACAGAAAACCTTCTCGCCCATCCATAAACCCACACTGAACAAAATAACAACGAAAAAACATCCATCCAGAACTCAATCCCGCCCATAATAAGCTGGGATTTCGCTTCTCTTCCAGGCGAATTTTAGCGGAGTACGAGGAATATCGGTTCATCTTTTCAATCGCATGGCTCACATCTTTAAACGAGTGATGAAAGATCGGCGTGCTCAATTGACCTATTCGTGTTTGAGTGGGTAAAACAATTTTTTCATGCACAATATCTAAACTAAAATGAGCGTTTTCTCGTTTGAAAAGGCGCACATGACGCGTAGGACTCGATGAGAAACGCAATGCCTTTCCATAAAAAAACATGCGAATAGGGACACGGTACGCATCAAACGCGCCGTCAGCCATAGCAGTCACTATGGTTTCTTTTAACCTAGGCGTAACAGACTCATCCGCATCTAAATTTAAAACCCAGTGCCTAGACGCGTGCGTTAATGCGCGTTGCTTTTGAACACCATACCCCTGCCAATCGGTACGAATAACATGCGGCGTAAATTCCTTCGCAATAGCCATCGTCTCATCCGTGCTCCCAGAGTCTAACACAATGATTTCATCAGCCCACCGCACGGAGTCAAGACAACGTCGAATATTATGGGCTTCATTTTTAGCAATAATAATTACACTAAGCATGGTCTAAACTAAGAATTTCACATATTCAAATGGTATCTAAATCTACACTTAATTGTAAGTCCGATTTTACTCGCAGGCTTTACTTTTGTGTCTAATATTATACATTCTGCGCTCTGCTTAAGCCAAAGCGGGTTACTCACAGGGTTCCTTTCTCTTCAGTATAAAGCCATGCAGTTGCACACGATGCGCAGAAGGGTGAAAATAACTCATAGGATAAAATAAACAGGAACAGATTACTATGCTTACCTATCTAGGCAAGACCATGCTTGAACTTCAAGAAGTTCCTGCTGATAATCCAGCCTTAATTAAAGAAGCCATCTGGATTGATTTACTGTCTCCGACAAAAGAAGAAGAAGCCCTCGTTGAGAAATACCTGGGACAAGGTATTCCCTCTCGCGAAGAAATGGTGCAAATCGAACTATCCAGTCGTCTTTACAAAGAGCACGGCACGCTCTTTATGACTGCGACGATTATCGCCCAGTCTGTGTCGCCTGATCCTAAGATTGACCCGGTCACGTTCGTTCTCACTCAGAACCAATTAATAACCATACGTTATATCAACCCTCAAGCGTTTAGATTATTTACTTCTCAATTGCAAAAATTGGATACCAGAGATCATGATGCCACAACGCTACTGCTTGGATTGCTCGACGCAACAGTTGATCGCCTAGCCGATATATTAGAACTTGTCGGCCACCGCCTGGATGACTACTCTAAAACCATTTTTCGACCACAAAATCATACAACAGAAAAATTAGACTACCAGTTACTCATGCAACGCATTGGTGCAAACGGCGATCTCAATACGAAAGCACGTGAAAGTTTGATCACGTTTAATCGATTGGTTACTTTCTTTGGACAATCAACCAGCTCAGTCCTTAATAATGAAGTACACTTAAGATTAACAACATTAAGTAAAGACATTGTTTCCTTAAGCGACCACTCGACATTTCTTTCAAGCAAAGTTAATTTTTTATTAGATGCCACATTAGGCATGGTAAACATTGAGCAAAACAATATTATTAAAATATTTTCTGTTGCGGCAGTCATTTTTCTGCCGCCTACACTGATTGCAAGCATCTATGGCATGAATTTTCATATGATGCCGGAGCTATCCTGGAAATTTGGATATATATTTGCCATTGGTCTAATCGTATTTGCAGCGTGGTTACCTTATAAATATTTTAAACATAAAAAATGGCTGTAATTAAGACCTATTATCAATAATTTGTTGCACAACGCTGGCATCCGCTAGGGTTGATATATCCCCAATGCCATCAAGATCATTACTAGCAATTTTACGTAAAATACGCCGCATAATTTTCCCTGAGCGTGTTTTAGGCAGCGAATCTGTCCATTGAATGCCTTCCAACGTAGCCAACGCGCCAATTTTTTCTCGTACGTGTTGAATTAACTCGTCTTTTAACGCGCGGCTAGGCTGAATCCCCATTTTTGTGCTCACAAACGCAAAAATACCTTCTCCCTTGATGGCATGAGGTATACCTACAACCGCCGCCTCGGCAACAGCGTGGTGGGACATGAGTGCACTTTCCAGTTCCTCGGTACCGATACGATGCCCTGAAACTTTGATCACGTCATCATTTCGACCCGTGATCCATAGATTACCGGCTTCATCACGCGTGGCGCCATCTCCAGTTAAATAATACCCAGGAATAACGTTAAAATACGTGTCGATAAATCGCTGTCTATCACCATAAATAGTTTGCATCAGACCAGGCCAGGGTTGTTTGATGACTAACTGACCGGGTTGATTATCTAAAACAAGTTGACCATGATCATCTACAATTTCAGGTTTTATCCCAAAAAAAGGCCAACCCGCCGAGCCAGGGACCAAGGGCGTAGCGCCTGGAAAAGCCGTAAGAAGGATTCCACCCGTTTCAGTTTGCCACCAGGTATTTACGATGGGGCATCGACCTTCACCGACCACGTCATAATACCATTGCCACACGTCAGGATTGATGGGCTCTCCCACCGAGCCAAGTAGCCGAAGGCTTGTACGCGCAGTTTGTTTGACCCATTCATCACCCTCGCGACGTAACGCACGGATGGCCGTGGGCGCTGTATATAAAACAGTAACGCCATGTTTATCAATGATCTCCCCATATCGCGCATGCGTTGGGTGACTGGGTATTCCCTCAAAAAGCAAGGTCGTCGTACCGTTTGCCAACGGGCCATACACTAAATAAGAATGCCCGGTGATCCACCCCACGTCTGCCGTGCACCAATAAATATCACCCTCCTGGCAATCAAAAACCGTGTGATGCGTCATCGCCGCGTAAACAAGATACCCCCCGGTGCCGTGCACCACGCCTTTCGGTTTACCCGTTGAACCAGAAGTATACAAAATAAACAGTGGATCAGCAGAATCCATGGGCTCAATCGGACAATCTGCACTGGCATTAGCCATCGCCTCGTGATACCAGATATCCCGCGTGTTATCCCATTCAATGGGGTTCCCTGTCCGTTTCACCACGATGACGTGTTTCACCGCAGGACAATCCACTAACGCATGATCGCTGTTTTGTTTTAAA
>CANISA010000096.1 GCA_947470005.1 Legionellaceae bacterium
CGACCATAGCCGTTTGGACCCACCTGATCCCATTTCGAACTCAGAAGTGAAACGAACGAGCGCCGATGATAGTGTGGGGTTTCCCCATGTCAAAGTAGGTCATCGCCAGGTCTTTATTCTGCAAAGCGGCTAACAAGCCGCTTTTTTTTCGCCTCAAATAACCTATACTGAGCCAAGGTAACGCACAAAAAGATCATAATGAAAAATAACACCCTGATTATGTTCTCCTTTTTACTGCTTTTAAGCAGCTGTGGTGGAGATAAAAGCCAAACGTTCCAGGGCTATGTGGAGGGAGAAAATATATATATAGCCTGTCCTTACGAGGGTGTTCTGATTCATAAACTTGTTTCACGAGGACAAGCTGTTAAAAAAGGCGAGCTTTTATTTCAACTAGATAATAATCCCGAGGCGTTACTGGCCAGCCAAGGGAAGGCGGGAGTAGCTGAAGCTCAAGCGGCTTTGCTTGATCTGCAAAAGCCACGACGCACCCTGGAAATTGACGCGATCCAGGACCAAATTAATCAAGTTGAAGCGAACTTAGTTCTGGCTAACCTTCGCGTGAAACGGTACCAAGACTTATATAAAAAACAAGCGGTTGAATTAGATCGAGTGGATGAGGTGCTGACTACGCAACACGGATTGCAAGCATCAAAGGCACAATTTCAAGCAAATCTCGACTTAGCTAAATTGGGTGCACGTGATGACCAAATAAAAACTCAAATGGCTAAACTACAGGAAGTGAAGTTCGCACTTAGTGTGGGGCAGTGGAAATTATCTCAGAAAAAACTTTACGCTGCTGCTGATGGGGTAATGTTTGACACCTATTATCAAGAGGGAGAGTTTACTACGGCGGGTAAACCGATTGCAGCCTTGTTGCCTTTCACAAGCATTCGCGTTGAATTCTTCGTTCCAGCGAACGCGTTACCGACCATTGAACTGAATCAGAAAATTCAGTTCACTTGCGAGGGTTGCTCTAAAACCAATGAAGCAATAATAAATTATATTTCACCTGAGGCTGAATACGTGCCTCCACTGGTTTACACCCGTGCAAACACAGAGAACCTGGTTTTTCGAGTGAAAGCACAAATCACGCACCCAACCTCGTTTAAGCCAGGCCAGCCGGTTAGCGTCGTTGTGGGCACTCATCATGGCAAGTGAATGCGTGATCGATGTCACGGCGCTGACCAAATCATTTTCGGGTCGAGTGGTGGTCAATGCGATTGATTTACATGTAAAGAAAGGGGAAGTTTTTGGTTTTTTAGGACCGAATGGAAGTGGAAAAACCACAACCATCCGCATGTTATGTGGTTTGCTGACACCGGACTCAGGAGAAGGCACGTGCCTCGGGTATGATATCCTCACGGAGTCTTCTAAGATCAAGCAACACGTGGGTTATATGACCCAAAAATACAGTTTTTACACCGACTTAAGCGTTGAAGAAAATTTAAATTTTATTGCAACGGTTTACGGTGTGGATAATGGTAAAGCACGGGTTCAGCAGATCATGGAGACGATGGGCTTGACGGCTCGCCGAACGCAGCTTACGGGAGCTCTGTCAGGGGGATGGAAGCAACGCGTAGCACTTGCGGCCAGTCTATTGCATGAGCCAGACTTATTGCTATTGGATGAGCCGACAGCAGGGATAGATCCCATTGCACGTCGTGACTTCTGGGACACGATCCATGCGCTAAGTGAACAAGGAGTGACGACGCTCATGACCACGCACTATATGGATGAGGCGGAACGGTGCACTCGTCTAGCGTACTTGGCGCATTCGAATCTCATTATTACAGGCACGGTGGATGAGGTCATCGCTTCAACGCAGCTGAACACGTGGGAAGTAAAAGGTGATGTCACCACGGCAATGCTTCAGCACGTCAAGGCCATCGACGGGGTGACTCAAGCGGCCTTGTTTGGTCGGCAGATTCACGTGTGCGGAGAGAAAAAAATGACGATTGAACAAGGGCTTACTTTGTTAGCAAACCACGCCGAGGTGACCTGGCGACCGATTGAGCCAACGCTTGAAGATGCGTTTATTTCTTTGGTAAAGCAATCACAAGGAGAGTTGGGGTGAAGGGCCGCCGAGCGACGCGTCTCATTGCGGTGATGATGAAAGAGTTTATTCAAATGCGCCGAGATAAAACGACGATAGGCATGATCGTGGGGATTCCGTTGATTCAGCTGATTTTGTTTGGGTTTGCTATCAACATGAACCCGCGCCACTTGCCCACAGCTATCGTAGGCGCTGATCAGAGTGTGTTTACGCGACGCATCCTCACCAGCATGGAAAACTCAACGTATTTTCAGTTCATCAGTCCATCAACGACGGAAGCCGAAGCGGCTTATTTATTGAAAACCGGAAAGATTCAGTTTGCAGTTCATTTTCCGCCGACATTTTCTCATGACTTGGTTCGTGGTCTAAGGCCATCTCTTTTATTGCAAGCAGATGCGACCGATCCAGCGGCAACCAGTCGCGCGGTGTCTGTTTTTAGTGAGTTAGCATCGTTAGCGCTAAAACAAGAGACGGTGGGTTCGTTAAGTTTTCTTAAAGAACAAGCCCCCGCCTATCAGCCGATCGTGCATTCGACCTATAACCCGCTGGCAATCACGGCTTATAACATTGTCCCAGGATTGTTAGGTGTGGTGTTGACAATGACCATGGTGGTCATCACCGCCCTTGTTATCACGCGCGAATTTGAGCGAGGGACGATGGAAAATTTACTGGCAACCCCGTTACGGCCATTGGAGGTGATGATTGGAAAAATTGTGCCTTACATCATGGTGGGTTATGTTCAAGTGTCTTTAATTTTATTTTTTGCTTCTTTTTTATTTGGTGTGCCGATGCAAGGGAGTGTTGTGTTGCTCTTATTACTTTGCTTACCGTTTATTGCAGCCAACTTAGCCATGGGATTGACGTTTTCAACGTTGGCAAGTAACCAATTGCAAGCGGTTCAAAGTGCGATGTTTTTCTTTTTGCCCTCGATGTTATTATCTGGCTTCATGTTCCCCTTCCGTGGCATGCCCGAATGGGCTCAATTTTTAGGAAATTTATTGCCCTTAACCCACTTTTTATTGATTGTTCGTGGCATTTTATTAAAAGGCAGTGGGTTTATGGAGGTGTGGCGAGAAATTATCCCTATTTTGGGTTTTACACTCGTCGTTATGACCATTGGTGTGACTCGCTATCGGCAAACGTTGGATTGAGGTTTGTTTTAAAAAAAAGGTCATAATGTTTTTATTTCAAACAAATTAAAGCCCCATCATCTTTAGCTCTTAACCGCATCCTGATATACTCTCCCGTGTTATTGTTGGCAGAGAGAAGTTGATATGTATTCTGGTATTACTAAAGGGTTATATGAGGTCGTTTATTTGCTCAGCACGCCCGGCCTCGTCAGTTATACGGTCAATTTATCGTCAGAGCTAAGCAATAACCTGAATACGGGTGACAGTGTTGCTGTTGATGGTTTTTGTCAAACCTTAGTGCGATTGGAAGGAACACATGCGTCGTTCCAAGCCATTCAGGAAACACTCGATAAAACCACGTTGAGTACATTGCATCAGGGATGCAGGGTGAGTATTGAGCGTAGCCTGCGTTGGGGTGATGAAATGGGTGGCCATGAAGTGTCGGGGCATGTGTTTGGAACGGGAATTATTCATGAAAAACGTGTGGATCAAGATAACCTGACGCTAGTTATTCAATGCAATCCGGCTTGGATGAAATATATTTTACCCAAGGGGTTTATTGCAGTGGATGGCTCGAGCCTGACGGTAGGCGAAACGGATCCAGATCAGGGTTTGTTTTACTTACATTTGATCCCAGAAACGCTACGACTAACCAACTTTGCGAATAAAAAAATTCAGGATAAAGTTAATCTTGAGTTTGATCATAAAACGAAAACCATTGTTGATACCGTTGAACGCATCATGTCATCTCAGATACATGGCCTAATGCGCGGACTACAATGATGCGAGACTTTGAAGGTAAAAAAATTCTGCTTGGGATCTCCGGTGGGATTGCTGCGTACAAGTCGGCACTGCTTGTTCGGGAGCTCATTCGATTAGGTGCTTGTGTGCGTGTGGTGATGACCGCCTCTGCAACGCAGTTTATTACGCCGATGACGATGCAAGCGTTGAGTGGCCATCCGGTGCGCACCAGCTTGTTTGATGGCGAGGCCGAGCACGCGATGGGGCATATTGAGTTGGCGCGTTGGGCTGATTATTTGGTTGTCGCACCGGCTTCCGCTAATTGCTTGGCTAAAATGGCGAATGGTTTAGCCGATGATTTGCTTTCAACCATCGCATTAGTGGCTGAAACGCCTGTGTTGGTTTGTCCTGGCATGAATAAAAGCATGTGGTCGCACCCTGCAACACAGGCTAATTGTCATGCTCTGACGCAACGAGGGGTGGTGATCGTAGGTCCTGCTGAAGGTGCGCAAGCGTGTGGTGAATATGGTTTGGGCCGAATGACGGAGGTCGGTGGTATCATCAACGCGCTGCGTCTCTATGACGTGAACCAGTTGTTACAGAACCAACACGTGGTTATCACCGCAGGGCCCACGCGGGAAGCGATTGATCCTGTGCGTTATATTAGTAATCAGAGCTCTGGAAAAATGGGTTACGCGCTGGCGGAAGCGGCGTTGATGGCCGGTGCTCGTGTGACGCTGATCACAGGGCCCACTGCATTGACGAAGCCATCAGGCATTCATGTTGAGCGGGTCGATACAGCTGCTGCCATGCACGACGCGGTGATGAAAACAGTGGTGCCTGGCGTTATTTTTATTGGTGCGGCTGCGGTTTCAGATTATCACGTGGAAACGCCGGCATTAATGAAACTTAAAAAGCGCGATCATGCGACGCTTTCCCTGACGTTAGCGCCTAATATTGACATTTTAGCCGACGTTGCCGCGAGTAAGCTCGCTTTGTTTGTGGTAGGCTTTGCCGCAGAAACGACTGATTTATTGATCCATGCACGTGAAAAATTACAGAAGAAACAACTCGATATGATCGTGGCTAATCACGTCGGGCCTGGGCGTGGGTTTGATGTGGATGCCAATGAGGTGATGGTGATAATGAGCAACGCTGAGCACGCTTTATCATACAAGCATAAAGTGCGCTTGGCAGGCGAGTTGATTGCAATTATTGCAGAAAGCCTTCAAAATGCCGAGCAAACACTGATTCAGAGAGCCAAATGGACCGATTAATTCAAATTAAAATTCTTGATCCGCGCGTGGGGGATAGCATTGCACTTCCCTCGTATGCGACGCCAGGCTCTGCGGGCCTTGATTTGCGCGTGTGTATCGATGAACCCCTGCAAATTGCACCACAAGAAACAGTACTGTTGCCTACGGGCTTAGCCATTTATATTGCAGACTCGAGCCTGGCTGCCGTTATTTTGCCGCGATCAGGGTTGGGACATAAACATGGCCTTGTGCTGGGTAATTTGGTTGGGTTGATTGATTCAGATTATCAAGGCGAGCTCAAATTGTCGTGCTGGAACCGTAGTCAAGAGCATTTCACGGTCAACCCAGGTGATAGAATGGCTCAATTGGTTTTTTTACCGGTGGTGAAAGCGACATTCGTTGTGGTCGACGCGTTTACTGAAAGCAGTCGGGGAGAAAGTGGTTTTGGAAGCTCGGGGAGACAGTAAATGAGTGTGAAGAAAACGTATCTGCATCGGGTTGTTGAACCAGGTGTGTTTCGTGCTTACGATATTCGTGGCATTGTTGGTCAGCAGTTGGATGAAGATGGCTTTTACAGCATCGGACAAGCGTTGGCATGCCGATTACACGCGTTAGACCGGACGGATATGGTGATCGCACGCGATGGTCGCTTGAGTAGCGAAAGCCTCGCGCTGGCGCTGAAGCAAGGGTTGTTAGACAGTGGTGTGAACGTGGTCGACCTCGGAGCCGTGGCCACACCGGTGATGTACTATGCTACGCATGAAACAGGTATCGATAGCGGCGTGATGGTCACCGGCAGTCATAATCCGGCTGATTACAATGGCATTAAAATGGTGCTTGCGGGTACGACACTTGCGCACGCAGAGATTGCTTTATTGTATGAACTGGTGAGAACGAATCAAACCATGATGGGGCAGGGGCAATCAACGCATCTGGATCTCATTGACGCTTATGTTCGCCGGATTGTTCAAGACATTAAATTGGACCGCCCATTACG
>CANISA010000097.1 GCA_947470005.1 Legionellaceae bacterium
GGTCAATGAATTGGTTGAAAAAGGCTAAGTCATCCGCGCATTCAGCCAAGACTGCCGAGCATAAATAGCGTAAAAAATCTTGGCTGAGCTGACATAGGTCGTCGAGCGTAGCAAAGGCCATTTCGGGCTCAACCATCCAAAACTCAGCCAAGTGTCGACTTGTGTTTGAGTTTTCCGCACGAAAGGTTGGCCCAAATGTATAAACTTTGGAGAGTGCTAGACAATAGGCTTCGGCATTTAACTGGCCTGAAACGGTTAAAAAAGTTTCTTGTCCAAAAAAATCCTTAGAAAAATCGGGCGCGCCTTGTTTATTTTTGGGAACGTTCATGAGATCTAAGGTGCTGACTCGAAACTGTTCACCGGCACCTTCGCAGTCGCTCCCCGTGATAATGGGAGTATGAATCCAACAATAGCCATGTTCATAAAAATAGCGATGGATGGCTTGAGATAAACAATTTCGAACGCGAGTGACTGCGCTGATGGTGTTGGTTCGTGGGCGCAAGTGTGCCACTTCCCGTAAAAATTCGAGCGTATGACGCTTCGCTTGAATGGGGTACGTATCAGGGTTATCTACCCACCCAACGACCTCAATGTGCTCTGCTTGAATCTCAACCGATTGTCCCTTCCCTTGAGAGGGCACGAGATGGCCCGTTGCAATCACGGCGCACCCGGGAGTTAATTTGGTGACCTCGTGCTGGTAATTAGACAAGGTTTCGTTTGCTACCACCTGAATGGGGGAAAAACAGGAGCCATCATGCAGGCTAATAAAAGAGAGTCCAGCGTTTGAATCACGCCGAGTTTTAACCCAACCACGAACGGTAACGGGTGTGTCTGTGCGCATTGCCTGGTTAACGCATTGTTTTACGGTGTATACATCTGCCATTCGTGTGCTCCTAACATCCATCGCGTGTTTTCTATGACGAAGGCCCGATAATACACCAAAAGAAAAAAGGGAGGAAACACCGGTGTTGCAATCAGAAGAAATTTAGTCTATCTAATGAGTGGATAATTTTATTTTTCAGGAGATAAATATGTTTGGCTCAACCTTGCAGTCGTTTTTATTGGCACAGATGTTTGGATTATACTTGGTGATACAGGCAATCATTTTATTGAGTAGGGCCAGTTATTACCGAGCGCTTGTTGCTAGTGTAAAGAATCCTGGCTTTGCCATCTGGGCTGCTAGTTCCATTACGTTAATGCTAGGGATATTTTTGGTGCTGATTCATAACCTGTGAGTAATGAAACCTGTTGTGTACGTCACCATCATGTGTTGGTTGGTTCTGATGAAATCGGTTTTCTGGTTGGCAGCGCCTGAGCGTATGTTAGCGCTAAGTAAAAAAATATGCGCAGGAAAAATTTACTATGTTAATATTTTGTTCATGTCGATTTGGGGTGTTATCCTCATGGCGAAGGGGTTTTATTTGTTTATGTTGAAGGCAGGGGGCCTTTAGAATGGAAACAACCATGTTAACGTTGACGTCATTTGTTGAGGGGGCATCCGACTCTCTTTTTTCAATGGTTAATTTACCTTATGGTGTGTTTCGCCACCCGGGTACTCTTTCTGCGCGGATAGGAACAGCTATTGGTCGTTACGTGCTTGATTTAACCTTGTTGGAAGAAAAAGGGTTATTAGTGCACGAGGCGGGTCAATTTTATTTTAATCATGATGCATTGAATGGGTTTGCAGCGAGAGGGCCATCCTGTTGGTCCGCTATTCGCCGTAGAATACAAGCGTTGCTCAGTGTAGATAATCTTGAATTACAGGGCAATCCGGCGCTGTTAAACGCGGCGCTGATCCCTCTGGATGATGTAACCATGCTCTCGCCGTTTAAAACAGAAGGGTTTTCTGATTTTTATGCGTCAGAACATCACGCAACCAATGTCGGTCGGTTGTTCAGAGGCAATACGAACGCCTTATTGCCCAATTGGAAGCATCTTCCCGTGGGTTATAATGGGCGTGCAAGCACGTTGTATGTGTCCAAGACACCCATCACTCGGCCTAAAGGTTTGATTCAATTACCAGGCCAAGAAAACCCGATTTTTTCGGCCACGAGAAAACTGGATTTTGAATTGGAAATGGGGTTGTTCGTTGGTGTAGGGAATCCAGATGGTCGTCGAATATCGGTTGATGCAGCGGGTAGTCATCTGTTTGGGTTGGTCTTATTAAATGATTGGAGTGCGCGGGATATTCAAGCGTATGAATATCAACCCTTGGGTCCTTTTTTATCAAAAAGTTTTGGCACGTCCATCTCGCCTTGGGTGGTTCCCTTGGAGGCACTGCAGGGTGCTATGGTGCCGCTTGCAGAACAAACCCCAACGCCGGTTGATTATTTATACCAAGCAACGCCGAAATTACCGGATATTCATTTAAGGGTTGAGATACAGCCCAAGGGCTCGCGCACGCGTACGATCCTTGGGGAGACCAATTGCAAAGAGCTTTATTGGTCCATGGAGCAAATGCTTGCACATCACACCGTGAACCATTGCATCATGAAGCCGGGCGATTTGTTGGGAACAGGCACAATCAGTGGCCCTGAGCGAGAAAATTGGGGTAGTTTGTTGGAAATAAGTTTTAACGGTGCACAACCCATTCAGCTGGATGACGGTAATGAACGCACGTTCCTAGAGGATGGAGATACGGTCATCATGAGCGGTTATTGCCAGGTGGGCGGGCATAAAATAGGTTTTGGTGAGTTAGAAGGAACAATCTTGCCTGCAGTGGATGACTGATAAATTGATGTGATTCATGAAGTATGCTATAAATAGCGCGATTTTAACGACACACACGGTTCGTCACATACGGCAGGGTCCCTTCGCGGGTGCTGTATGGGAAGCGTGGAGGCCTAACCCTGGAGAGAAACATGAAAGTAACAATGCGAGAATTACTCGAAGCCGGCGCTCATTTTGGGCACAGGACTCGGTTCTGGAACCCCAAAATGGCAGAGTACATTTTTGGTTCACGAAATAAAATCCACGTCATAAACCTTGAAAAAACCTTACCTCTTTTGAATGATGCGCTGAACTATGTTGGGCGATTGGCATCTAATAAAGCAAAAATCTTATTTGTAGGTACAAAACGAGCGGCTCAAGAGAGCATTCGCGACCAAGCGACGCGCTGTGGTATGCCTTACGTTGACCATCGTTGGTTGGGTGGCATGTTGACGAACTACAAAACGGTTCGACAATCCATTTTTCGTTTGAAAGAACTAAAAAAATTGCGCGATGAAGGCGGCTTTAATGGCATGATCAAAAAAGAAGCGTTGATGTTGACGCGTGAGCTGGATAAATTAGAGCGCAGTTTAGGTGGAATTGAAGACATGGGTGGTTTGCCTGATGCACTGTTTGTTGTGGACGTTGGGTTTGAACACATTGCAGTCGAAGAAGCCCGTCGCTTAAAAATTCCAGTGATTGGTATTGTTGATACGAATAACAATCCCGATAACATTGATTACATCATCCCAGGAAACGATGATTCCATGCGTGCAGTAGAAATCTATGTGCGTGCGATGGCTGATGCGATCCTTGATGCAAAACAGGGTAATACGGTGGGTGGTGTTCCTTCTGATGCAGAATTTGTTGAAGTGTCTGAGACAGTTAAAAAGCCAGTGTCAGATACACCAGCTGAATAATAAAAACCTAAAAACTGAATGCCTTACTCAGCCCGATTAATAATCGGGCTGAGTTTCATGTGGATGGAGAATAAAATATGTCGATTAGTGCTAAAGTGGTTATGGAATTACGTCAACGCACCGGTGCGGGCATGATGGAATGTAAAAAATTTCTCGGCTATCCTGGGGTGAATGGGGACATCGAGCTTGCCATCATGGAGATGCGTAAAGCGGGTCAAGCCAGAGCTGATAAAAAAGCCGATCGGATTGCCGCAGAAGGTGTGATTGTGGTTGCGCGCTCAGCTGATGGTCGTCAAGCGGTGATGGTTGAAGTCAACAGCGAGACAGATTTTGTTGCTCGGGACGAAAATTTTACTACGTTTGCAAATCAAGTGGCAGAAGCGGCATTACAAACAGGCATTACTGTTGTCGCTGATTTAGCGAGCACGATGATTCCAGCTACGGCGCACACCGTTGAGCAAACACGACAAGAACTGGTTGCAAAACTGGGTGAAAACATCAAAATAAGACGCATTGCGTCTATTCGGTCGGAAGGCACTGTGGGTTCTTATTTACACGGATCACGTATTGGTGTGTTGGTTGCGTTGAGTACGCCAGAAGAAGCCTTGGCAAAAGACATTGCGATGCATGTGGCAGCGAGCCGCCCGATGGTTGTCAGTCGTGAAGATGTGCCACAAGAAGCGATGGATAATGAACGAGAAGTCTTCATGGCACAAGCCAGTGAGAGTGGCAAACCTCAAGACATCATTGAAAAAATGATTGAAGGTCGAATCAGTAAATTTGTGGATGAAGTGAGCTTATTGGGCCAGGCTTTTGTGAAAGACTCCAGCAAAAAAGTAGGGCAGCTGTTGAAAGAAAAAGGCGCTCAAGTCGAGGCGTTCATTCGTTTGGAAGTTGGCGAAGGCATTGAAAAGAAAGAAGATAATTTTGTTGAGGAAGTGATGGCGCAGGTTCGCGAATCATGATGAGCGATAATCAACCTCACCTAAAATACAAACGTATTTTACTCAAATGCAGCGGTGAGGCACTGATGGGTAATGCGCGCTCGGGTATTGATCCGGTCGTGTTGGATAAAATTGCTCAGGATGTTGCTGAATTAATTCAAATGGGTGTTGAGGTTGGGTTGGTTATCGGTGGCGGTAATTTATTTCGTGGCAAGGCATTATCTGAAGCAGGTTTAGGTCGAGTGACCGGCGATCACATGGGGATGTTGGCCACCGTTATGAATGCGTTGGCGCTGCGTGACGCCTTGGAGCGGATCGATTTACCTGCACGGATCATGTCAGCGATTCCAATGCTTGGGGTTGTTGATCCCTATAATCGTCGAAAGGCTATTACGCACTTACGGAATAAGCACGTGATTATTTTTGCAGCAGGAATCGGTAATCCATTTTTTACCACGGACACAGCGGCGTGCTTGCGCGCGATTGAAGTGGGTGCTGATGTAGTGTTAAAAGCGACGAAAGTGGATGGAATTTATTCGGATGATCCGTTTAAAAATCCGGAAGCGGTTCGTTTTGATTTTTTAACCTATCGAGATGTTTTGACGAAAGGCTTGAAAGTGATGGATTTAACAGCTATTTGTTTATGCCAAGATCACGGCATGCCATTGCAAGTGTTTAATATGGCGGAACCAGGCGCATTGAAAAAGATTGTGCAGGGTGAGGCGATTGGGACGATCGTAGGAGAAAATCATAATGAATGAAGTGAAGCGAGATGTAGAGAAGCGGATGCAAAAAACCGTGGAATCTCTGCAGCATGAAATGAGTAAGATTCGAACCGGACGCGCAAATGCTAGTTTGCTCGATCACGTGCAGGTGGATTATTACGGAACGTCTACGCCATTGAGTCAAGTCGCGAATGTTGTCAGCAGTGACGCACGCACACTGACGGTCACACCATGGGAAAAATCCATGATGGCTGCCATTGAGAAAGCAATTTTGACCTCAGATTTAGGCCTTAACCCGTCTAATTCCGGCACGGTTATTCGTGTGCCGATGCCCGCTCTGAGTGAAGAGCGACGAAAAGAAATGATTCGTGTTGTTCGCGGAGAAGCCGAGCAGGGTCGTATATCCATTCGTAATGTTCGACGTGATGCAAATACTCAGCTGAAAGAGAGTGTTAAGGCAAAAGAAATTTCAGAAGATGATGAACGACGCGCGAGCGATATAGTACAAAAATTAACAGATCAATACATTGCTGAAATTGAGGTTGTGCTGACTACTAAAGAAAAAGATTTGATGGAAATTTAAAGGGTATCGTTCCTTTGTAACGACACGTAACCCTCATCAGCCCTGTCGGGCTGATGAGGGTTAGATAAAAGTAGTTCAGTCGCTTCAGCCTTGTTGTATCACCTTCTGTAACGTGATGGTATGCTTTTGTCATAATATACGCCTCACGAATGAATTTTAGGAAATTGTCTTTAAAACATCTTGCAATTTAAATTAAGAAGATCATGCTATAGAGCATGAACAAACTCACCCTGACACCCGCTGAAATTATTGCCTTGAAACAAGCGCATCGCGCTTGCA
>CANISA010000098.1 GCA_947470005.1 Legionellaceae bacterium
CAAATCAGACCCTCGTAAAATAGCCGGAATTGCCTGCGCCTGAATGGGTGAGGGCTCTACGTAACCCAATTCGTTAACCGCACGAACCAAGGGCTCAACCAACCCCAAGGCTTGAAATGTCATGTGTTTTCCTTATGTTTATTTTCTATCATTTTCGAGGATTAAATACGCTAAAAAAGCGTCTAAATTTGTCTTGCACAATTTCAATCTGATTATCTATCGGGCAATTGTACCACAAATTTTATTTTTTTTCGCTTATGTACGAGATTGGTCCCAAAGGCCTGGGTCTCGCAAGTAGTTATATGCCTCTTGCGCAGGCCCATAATTGGGGTATTCGCTCAACAGCTGACTGAGCATCATGCGTGAACCCACAACATTACCCTGATTCCATTCGCTGAGTGCGCCAAGATACATCCAATGAACAGGCGCCTCTATCACTGTTCCCGCGGTTGTGAAGGTAAGTGGCTCGATAAAACTGACGCGTATATCAGCCTTTGCATTCAACCACAGCAACACCCGGCTGGCTTGTTGGCTCCCATTATCCACAGCAAGATGTAACCATTGCTGGGCTTGGCGCACGTTTTTCTCACCAAGCGCCCCCTCATAAGCCAGCCCGGCCAGTTGATAGGCTGCATACGCATTGCCCATCGAGGCAAGCTCTTTGTACAGCGTTACCGCTTCCACATTATTTTTAGGTAAGCCTTGTCCATATTGATACATGCGGGCTAAAGCAAGCATCGCTTTGGCATTGCCTTTGCCGGCAGCAGCCTGATAAAACTGAACGGCTTGTGGGCAATCCAAGGTCACACCGACGCCTGTTTCAGCCAACAAACCCAATTGGTATAATGCCTCACGGTCGCCTTTTTTAGCGGCCTTCTGATACCAGGATAATGCTTGTGTTTCATCGCGCGATCCTGTTAATCCATTTAAGTAAAGGCCCGCTAATTGCACCATCGCTTGCGCATGACCTTGTTCAGCAGACGCACGGTACAACGCTTCTGCCTTATTAATCTGGACGGGTATTCCTTTCCCTTTTTCATAGATCAGGCCTAAATCAAACTGAGCCACCGCATCACCCAGCAAAGCCGCTCGTTCGTAATTAAGCGTCGCTTGCCGATAATCATCATCCACCGTGTCTTGAATAAAACCTAGCGCGACTGCGGCAGGTGAGTAACTCGCCATCGCTGTTGTATACCATTTTTTCGCAACATCATAATCAGGTGCCTTGCTGAGCCATCCCAGCTGATTCAGTCGACCAAGCCTGTATTGAGCAACCGCCTGCCCTTGTGTTGCTGCTTGCTCGTACCAAACTGCCGCCTGCAACACATCAACTACCCCACCTAAACCCTGCTCAAACATGTATCCCAATTTCAACTGACCTTCTCTGTCACCTTTATCTGCCAGCTGTTGATAAATATCACGCGCTTGCTTCATTTGAGTGGCATCATCACCGAGCGTCAAGTAATAATCAGCCAACAACAGGCTAGCCGTGCTATTGCTTAAACCATGTGCTTGAAGCAGGCCTGGTAAAAAATCCGTGCCTTCCTGCTTATCTAAGATAGCCAAATTCAGCGGAGCGTAAGAAAACCCTGATGCTGAGGCCTGCTTCAGCAAGGTGCGCGATTGATCAAGATCTCGGCTTACCCCAGTCCCAAGTGCTGCATATGTTCCTAAAATAAACGCACTCACCGGGCTTTGTGCCGCTTTCTTATACCAATGCACCGCGTCTGACGCCGATGCCTTAACGCCGATGCCTCTGTCAAACAAAAGACCTAACAACAACGCCGCGTGAGGGTTTCCTGCCTCGGCCTCTTTGTTTGCGACGTCAAACGCTGACGCTTGTTCGGCTTTGTCTGCTGTCATTGCATGAAAGAAAGCAAGCGGTAATGTCGCCGGAAGAACCCCTGCTGACGCCGCACTTTGATAGAGCGTTCTCATCAATGCATCACGTTTTTGCTTTTGAGCAACCGTTAACGTGCGGTCATGCTCATGCGATAGACACGTTGCAAGCCGATATTGAGAGAGACCATGATGATTTGCGGCACCTAAGTAATACATAGCGATCGCTTGCTCATGATCTTGAGGTAACACCTCCACCCCAGCTGCATCCCGGTACCCACGTTCCGATACCTGACCCAGCACGTATTGTGCATTAGGATTGCCTTTAAATGCTGCATCGTTTAGCCAGCCGACGGCTTGTCTATAATCCGGTTTACCTGCTTCACCCTCCAAGTACAAAAGCCCTAAATTGTATTCAGCACGTAAATCTTGCTGTGCGGATGCTTCACCGTAATATTTAATCGCGAGAGCTATGTCTTTATTAACCCCAACCCCTTGTTGATACAATTGACCCAGCTCAAATTGCGCCGTGGAATCACCTAACGCTGCTTTTTCAGTTAATCGAGGCGTCACCGCCTTCTGCGTCAACGGGTAACGTGGGAAATCCCATGCTTTCTGTGGCACGTCACTTTCTGATTGCACCGCTGCATCAAAATAATCAATCAAGGGGATATCATTGGGATGGGTCATCACAAAATGAGGCGTATACAGCGAAGCCCGACTGGTTTCTTCCATTTGTGGCGCTTGATTATAGTTGTTTTCTTCCCGTGCCGGGATCGATTGCCACGCGCTCAAGATACCATGCAACCCATATCCGCTTGCCCATAACGTGGTCTCTTTATTATCCGTCAACCAACGCGCAGCTGCTTCTTCTGGGCTCACAGAACGCTCTTGTTCTGGCACGGTTGCAGGCTTAACCGTTACCAATACCGGAGCATGCCCATGCTGAGTCGCTAAATCAATTAACGTTTTTGATTTTTCAAGATCGACTGAAACCAATGTTCCTGCAGCATACAGTTGCCCAAGCAGAAGCTCTGCCGCTGGGTTTTGTTTTTCAACCGCCTTCTCTAACCAAAGCAATCCGAGGCGTTTACTGGCCTCTTGTCGACTGGCTAAAAAATTCTCGGCCAACGTAAACTGTGCAAGAGCATTACCATTTTTAGCCGCAGCAATCACGTATCGTCGGGCCATGTCTTCATTTTTTTTCGTCCCTAAACCCACTCGGTAAGCGGCGGCACAATACATTTGGGATTTAAGATCATTGGCATCCGCCGCTTTTTTAAACCAAAACAACGCTTGCTCCGGATCATGATCTCGATTCAATGCAACGCGTGCCATAACGCGCTGTGCAGGTAGAAACCCACGTTCGGCCGACCGTTTAAAATCGCGAATAGCCAAGGCATTGTTTTTTAATTCACCATACCCGTATAAACGCATACGGCCCAGGTAATAATCAACAATAGGGTCGAGACTCGATTCTGCGGTGAGCGCATTTGCCGCCTGCCAATAATGACCCTCGCGGTAAGCATCAAGCCCATCAGGGCTCCCGTGTGCCATCGATGAACTGGCTGTTGCAATCAAACAAACCCATGGCATGAGCGATTTCATGGAGATCCCCCCCGTTAATTTTTTCATCATCCTATTTACCGTGGGATAATCCCATAATGCAACACATCATTCACCGCACCACCTCTAGAATTACTGTCCACTAACCAGTAATTTCCACGGTTATTCATCCCGTATTTCACCCGCGCATACTCGCAAACATTCAGACTTTCAGCACAATCCACCACTTTACCGTAATTTGATTTTGCATCATTGATGGTACAAATGTAGCGAACCTCAGGCTCGCTGGTCGATAAGACCGCCCATTGGTGCGGGCGAATCACGTGATTTAAATACATGCTTCGCGTGCTATCTTCTTGGCGCATTTGATACAGATTAATCGGTTTTGTCTGCGTGTTATATAAAAAATAAAGCGATTGTCGATCGCCTGTCTCTGGTGGCAGTAAACGAAGCACTTTTAATTCAAATTGATAACCTAGATCTTTACAACCCAATGGACGTCTATCCTCTGAATCTTTAGCAAAGCTTACTCCGCACCCCATCACCCACACCGTTGCAAGCACGACGCATTTGAGTGCAACGACTCGCCGTCTCACGGTTTGTCCATGAGGTCCAGTTGCCTTATTATTTGTTTGATTCATTATAGTTTCTCAACTGAATTCACGGGACGAACCACGACTTTGGTTCCCAGGTAATTATTTTTATCCGTAGAAATGTCCGCAAACTTCTCATTTAACCATTTTGCATCCCGAACAAACATACGTACACAGCCGTGACTCGCTCGATAGCCAGGCACATCGGATGATCCGTGCAATGCAAATCCCTTATGGAAGTACATGCAAGAAGGCATCTGCGCGCCCCCTTTTCCTATGGGATACACATCTGATTTACAATGCTCATTTTCTTTACTAAAGACGCGAAAAATGCCTGGCATCGTCCGACAAGATTTACTGCTATCAGGGCATTTATCGCGACCCGATGAAATGGGACCCCAGTTGACCAGTTGCCCTTCTGCATCATAAGCACCCCAAGCCAACTTGTCTTGGTCTACGATGATCTGCTTTTCATGTTCGCTGATTGTTTGTGGAAAGGGCGCCACATCGAGAAGAGTAACATGAGCTAGATCGCGAGGAACCACGATTTCTTTGCCGGTCCACAAATAATTGTAGCTCCGATTGATTCGCTGAACGATGTCACGTTGTCCCTCATTCGGGAACATTTTTTCCCACGTTTGACCATGCCCAACTTTAATACACTCAAACTGCGGAGAAGCACAAAGACCTAGTCCGTAATAGGCCGGTAGTATTTCTGGGGCATTGGCTGCCATCAAACACACAGGTCCCCACAGGGTCACGGCTACTAAAAGCTTTTTCATGTTTATGCCCCTCTCCCTAGGATAATTATCGGTGCCACTACACTCTATTTCGGTCATTCTCTCTAGAAGTTTAGCCTAATCTAATGAAAATGTTCATAAATTTTAATCGCAAGACCATTACTTATTCCATGCACCTTGGCTATCTCTTCAATTGACGCTTTAGCCAACGCCCGAAGTCCCCCAAAACGCTGCAATAAAGCGTGTCGGCGCGCGCTTCCAACGCCTGGTATCGAGCTCATCGATGAATCCAATCCCCTGTGTTGACGTTTTTTTCGATGCGCTGTAATCGCAAATCGATGTGCCTCATCTCGAATATGTTGTAATAAGTGCAAGGCCAAATCGTCCGGAGGCAGGCTTATTTCGCGCACCCCATCCGCCAAAAAAAGCCGCTCAAACCCCGCTTTTCGGGAAGGCCCTTTGGCTATCCCAAGCAGTTTAACCCCCTCAATGCCGAGCGCATCAAGGGCTTTTCGAGCAGAAGTGACCTGCCCTTTTCCCCCATCAATGACCACAAGGGAAGGAACGTCATGGGTCTGTTTCAACCGCTTAAAATGTCGACTCACCGCCTGTTCAATGGCAGCATAATCATCGCCTGGCGTAATTCCTTCTATATTAAAACGTCGATATGCACGCTTACACGGTCCTTTTTCATCAAAAACGACGCACGAGGCCACCGTTTCTTTCCCCTGCGTATGGCTAATATCAAAGCAGACCATGCCAGACAGCGGCGTGTTTTGTTCCAAGAGTTCACGCAATGCCTCATAGCGCTTCTGCATCAGATCAACAGCGATGTGCTGATTGGAAGACATCATCTCTAGATTATTTCGCGCAAAATCAAGCCAGCGCGCTTTCACACCACGCGGTCGATTATGAATACGACAAGGACTGCCACGCCACCCACTGAGCAAGTCCATCAATGCTTGCTGATCGTGGCCCGGGTGATCCGTCACGATCACCGCAGGGATGCGTTCAGGCATATCCTGATAATAATGGGTGATAAACGCTTCAAACACTTGCTGCCACAACGCATCAATGCCCACATCCTCTTTCGGTACCGTTGGGAAGAACGCCTGGCTGTCTAACACATGCCCGGCACGAACCGTCACCCATTGCACACAAGCAAACCCTGGGCGAGCCAGAACAACAACCACATCGGCATCCCCTCGCAAAAGAACCACCCCTTGCTGCTCCTGAACAATGCGCAAATGCTTAATTTGATCGCGGAGAACCGCCGCCTCTTCAAACGCGAGCCGCTGCACTGCCGAGGCCATGCGCGCCTCAAATTCCTCCACAATTTGTTGCGATTTTCCTTGTAAAAAACAGGTTGCATCGTTCACGGCTTGTTG
>CANISA010000099.1 GCA_947470005.1 Legionellaceae bacterium
AATCCAGCGCGTCTACCAGTTCCGCCACTTTCGCAAACAGGGGAGATTATCAAGCAGTAATACTCTATTGTAAAGTACCTACATGCAGTCATCTTAACATAAGATTACTTAAAAGCATTAATTCATCCTCAAAGAATAAATCTTATACTAAAATGGTCTCTGACTTCCAGAAGATACTGCGCATATTTTTTAAAAACTATGTGTTGAGTTATGATTTGGGGTGAACGATGGGATTCGAACCCACGACAACCGGGATCACAACCCGGGGCTCTACCAACTGAGCTACGCCCACCATCATGTTTTTCGACAACTTATAAACCTGCTTGACGTTTGGTACGCCCGGCAGGACTCGAACCTGCTACCCTCGGCTTAGAAGGCCGATGCTCTATCCAGATGAGCTACGGGCGCATATAAATGGTCGGGGTAGGGGGATTCGAACTCCCGACATCCTGCTCCCAAAGCAGGCGCGCTACCAGGCTGCGCTATACCCCGAATACCCGTCTCAAAGGACAGAAACCAGATAATACCCAAGAGTCGTTGAGAGGTCAAGAAATCGTGTTAAAATATGGCAAGACATTTTTTATAACAAGAAGTCACCCCCTCATCAACCGAAGGATCCCGCTATGCATCAACATGTTCGTTATGAAACGGCACGTCACGTCACCTTAGTAGGCGCCCTGGTGAATGCTTTTTTAGGTTTCATTAAAGTGTTCGGTGGAGTTTTCTTCCATTCTCACGCGCTTGTTGCCGATGGATTGCATTCTTTTTCTGATCTCATCACCGATGGCATGGTTGTGTTTGCTTCAAAATACGGTAGCCAACATGCGGACGACTCGCACCCCTACGGTCACCAACGTATTGAGACGGCGGCAACCTTTTTTTTAGCCATGCTCCTCATTTTAACCGGTGCCGGTATTGCTTGGGATTCATTGAGTGAGTTGTTACGTGGTGATCATACGAGACCCGCCGCGTGGGCGCTGCCCATTGCTCTTCTATCCATTGCTGTCAATGAAGCCTTGTTCCATTACACGCACCAGGCAGGAAAGCACATAAAATCAGATTTACTCATTGCCAATGCCTGGCATCACCGCTCCGACGCGGCCTCCTCGTTCGTGGTGCTCGCCGGCCTTCTTGGTAGCCTCGCCGGGTTTGTTTACCTGGATGCGGTCGCTGCAATCATCGTTGGGTTATTAATTATGCAGATGGGCGTAACCTACAGTTGGAATAGTATCAAAGAGCTCGTGGACACGGCCGTGGATCCCCTGCAACTGGCCACCATTGAAAACGTGATTCAACACATCGACGGGGTTAAACGAATTCACCAATTACGAAGCCGCATGATGGGCCGGGATATTTTTATTGATGTCCACATTTTAGTTTCTCCTTTTATCTCCGTGTCTGAGGGGCATTTTATTGCGCAAAACGTCCATTACGAACTCGTTAAGCAAATTTCTGGTGTTCAAGATGTCACCGTTCACGTGGATCCTGAAGACGACGAAACGGCCTCCCCATCACTGCACCTCCCCAACCGTAAAATACTCGAAGAAACACTTATCCACCCCTGGCGCGCTGAATATCCAGGCATAAAATCCTGGGTATTTCATTACCTAGACGGTTCTGTCACGATTGATTTGGTTGGCACGAAAGGGTTTGATAGCAATCAATCCTTTTATCTCCGTCTGGAAGCCGACCTGACGAAAATGAAGGACCAAATTAATATCCGTTTCTTCACTCAGCCAGAAACTCAAGCAGAAAAAACACTTGCCAAATTGTAAGGGTAAAAATAGTATGCAGGCCTTAACGAAAGGATATAACGTATGGTAGCCACGGCCACCCTAAATTTATTTTTTGCACTCAGCGCACTCGCCATCATTCTTGCCGCCGGTTGGTTCCCGTTTAAACGACGCCTAACGACTGAGGAACATGTTGATTTTCCTATCGGAGAAACGCTTGCCACGGGCGTTTTTCTCGGGGCCGCCTTATTGCACATGCTCCCAGAATCAAACGAGCTGTTTGTAAGTAAAGGATACCATTACCCCTTTGCTTACGTCTTTAGTGGGATCACGTTCCTGCTGTTTTTATGGTTTGAACATTTAGGCAAAGAACTTTATCATCATCATGATAAAGCACACCCCGCCTTTGCGATCGTAGCCTGGTTAATGTTATCAGTGCATTCATTGGTCCTCGGAACGGCGCTTGGCTTAAGCCATGACTACCCCACAAGAATTATGTTATTTTTAGCCATTATCACGCACAAATGGGCGGAGAGTTTTGCGATCGCCATTCAGCTCAACAAGAGCTCATTAACCCGGCGAAACAGCCTGATCTTTTTTCTTGTTTTTGCATTGATGACCCCTCTGGGCATTTGGATTGGCTGGATCTTCGAACAAGATGTTTCCACTCATTCGCTGATTGATCCCATCCTCATCGCGATTTCCGCAGGCACATTTCTTTACCTCGGCACGCTCCATGGTCTAGAGCGCTGCGTCATGGTCGAGCGGTGCTGCAATTTGCGTGATTTTAGCTTTGTGATTATTGGGTTTTTGTTGATGGCCTCTGTTGCAGCTTATGTTTAACGTACACGCGTCATGACCCGATTAAATTTATTATTTCTTGCACAATAACCAAGATAAAAAACAAACTGACACAACCCATCATCAGCCCGCCCTGCCGGCCCGTGGGCAGGAAGTTTCTCGTTTTAAAAACCATTAACGCGGGAAATAAGCCTAATAATAGCGCTACAAATATCCCCGCAAAACTTAATATTTGAACAAACGCCTTGGGGTAAGCATACGTAATGATCATCGGAGGAATATACGTCATCAAGGCCAACATGAATCGTTTTTTCCCGGTTGATTCCATCTTGATGGCATCAGAGAAAAAATGATTTAAAGCCAAAGAAACACCTAAAAAAGAAGTGACTACCGCAAAAATTGCAAAGAGTCGTCCTGAAAAAAAAACCCAACTGCTCCCTGCTGAGGCAGCTAATGCGACAATGACACCCGTGCCATTATCTCCCGTTTGTTTCAGTGTTTGAAAACTTACAGGCCCATCAAGAGGGATATTCCCAAGTGCGACCCATTCCCATATAGCATAGGCAGCCAATGCAACTAAACTGCCCGACATGATTGAAATCTTCACTGATTTTTCGTTGTAGTCTAAATACTCAGTGACAGCCGGCACGACAATACTAAAACCAAACGTTGTTAGCAACAACGGCAAGGACGAGAGCGTATCAATTAAATGACAATTAGTTATAAACGCATGCTGCGTAGGCGATAGGCTCGAACCCACCGTGATGATAAATGCAACGAGCAAACCCACACCAAACAGATTATTTATATTATAAATAAATCGCTCACCACATAGGATAATAACAGCAAACAACACAGTAAAGATGAGCGTCGTTAAAGAAATAGGCACACTCACAACAGGAGCAATAAGAAGGTTTAACCATGCGGCACCCGCCATCATGTACGTACACAACAGCGCATAAAGCAATAACAAAATGATCATTGAAGAAAAATACTGCCCAGGTTTTCCTAATGTTAACTTAATCATGCTCGACAGATTATATGATCCCCTGACGCGCATCTTTACCTCAAGGATGTAATAAGCGGCAAGCGTCATAAAGACCCAAGCCACTAAAAAAGCAACGAGGGTCAGGATGAAACCACTGCTGCTGGTGACAATCGGTAAGCCCAAGATCCCCGTTCCAACTGACGTGCCGGTGATCATCATCATTGCATTTAAAATTTTAAACCGACTCATGGCGTATTCCTCACTTAATCCAATCATATTTGTCACAACCTGCACGATAAGTATATACTGTCAACTTTTCTCATGATGAAGACTGATGATGTTACGTGTTTTTCCCTTGCTCACCCTTTTGTTTTTTTCTTCATCAGGTTTCGCCCTGCCAACAACAGCGCGCTATCAAGTGGATGTCATCGTATTTACGCATGCATACACAGCGGATGATCAACAAGAGAACGCGCCTCCGTTGACGCTTACTCACGATGCTCGCCATGCCATTCCCTTGCAGCCGCACGACACACCTGGTACGAGAACATACCGACTGATGCCTATCTCTTCTTCTTCATTGCGAAACGAGTGGAGCCGCCTGAATCAACAATCGCAGTATCGTGCGTTGTTTCATTACACCTGGCTACAGCCCAGCAACAATCAGCACCCCATAGCACTCTCTGCACGATTGAACAACGGCTGGAGCGTCGAGGGTACGCTTCGAGTACGGCAAAGTAATTACTATTTGTTGGACACTGATTTACGCTTTTCAGCGCCGAACAACCACCAGCCTGCCTTTGTGTTTTCCCAAAAGCAACGCCTCAAACCAGGGTGCACTTACTACCTGGATCACCCTCAAGCAGGCATGCTAATCAATGTTCATCGCGTAGCGTGATGGCGCTTACGCATGCCCCAAGGTGTCATCACTCAACAAACAAAACCCAGGCGCCACACCACCGGTAACAAACCCCGCGATAACGGAGTTTTGTTTGATGTACTCGGATAAAACCACGTGCAGATTAGGCGACGGAACGTCAATATCCCAAGGCCCTTCCGGTAATTGTTTAATATGAATAAACTGTGACATCTCTGCAGGCGAACCTTTGGTATCGAACCGACCCGCCATCGCCCCTCGAACCGCATCAGACTCGGGCAAGTTCACTGAGTAAAAGCCACTGCCATCATCAAAATGGCAGAGCACGCCGCTCACAGGGTGGCTCTCTTCTTGAATGGTGGTCATCCACATTTGTCGAAACCAAGCGTGCTTCGCCGTGACAAATTGCTCTTCACGGCCATCGCCTAAGCGGATATGCCCATTGAGCGAGTTGGTCTGACTCACAACCACAGCCATTCCAGGACGTAAACCTTCTTCCATTGGATGATTATCCGGTTGATTGAGCATGTCTATTTTAAAATTAAATCCTTTTTTATCTTCTGTTTTTACACCAAAAACCCAACTATCATTAATCGGATTAAACCGCAAAAATGAATGCCCCACTTGCCAACGATACGGCAATGGATTATCCAACGTCGATCGGTTCTCATCTTGAAAGACCACGGATTTTGTCTGTGCATCAAACAAAGCCGCCGTGCTATGAAAGGCAGTTCCATCACGTTCCATCTGAAAAAAATAACCATACTGCTCCCCCTGCTCATTGGTCACGACACCGGAGAAAATCCAGTGCACGTGTGTAACGTCCGTGGGGAGAAAATGAGTCAACTCTTCAGCAACGCCCGCACACAGCGCGTGACTCAAGCAACAGAACAAGAAGCAAAATAAACGACAGGTTCGCAACGCAATCATCTCAAAGGTAGCCTTTTAATTGTTGATGTGCCCACAGAGCATCCCAAAACCCATCATCTAACACCGCTTCTACGGGTAGAAAATACATCGATTCATGAGCAAATGCCCGGCATTTTACAGCATCTTTCTCTGTCATGACCACCACCGGCTCACGCATCTGAAAATCGTCTGGTTTAAACCGGTGATGATCAGGAAACACGTAAGGCCGATGGGCCAATTGTAGGTCTGTCAGCGTATTAAAAAATCGCTGCGGATGCCCAATGGCCGCAACAGCCGCAACCGGTGTACTCACCCCGTTCATCGGCACAGGTGAACCAAAGACAAGGGACGTTAGCTTCCCTGGCACAAGATCCATGCGATATGCACCCGGCCACGAACCTGCATTAACCACCACAAAATCAACTGTTTTTAACCGCGACGGCCCCTCACGCAAAGGCCCTGCTGGCAAACGCATGTGATTACCAAGCCCGCGAATGCCATCAATCACCACAATCTCAATTGCACGACCCATTGCGTAGTGCTGTAACCCATCATCGCTAATAATAATTTGACTGTCGTGATGATCCAATAGGTATTGGACCGCATCCACACGTCTGGGTGCAATCACCACCGGTACGTTGGTTTTTTTAGCCAACAAAAAGGGTTCGTCTCCCACCTCCTCGACCAAATCACTCGCACTGATTTCATGAGGAAATCGCCGAATCGTCGCACCATAACCCCGGCTAACCAACCCTACTCGGAGCCCTTTCGCTTGAAAACGTTTCGTAAGGGCCACCACCAGGGGTGTTTTTCCTAC
>CANISA010000100.1 GCA_947470005.1 Legionellaceae bacterium
ATGAATTTGAGTTGCTGGCTTTGAATGATGCATGGGCGAGTATTCGTGTTGATAACACTAATAAAGGAAATACAGTTGGGGCTGTAATGAGTTTCATTAGAAAACTATAGATTCCGTTGTCAAGGCATCCTTGACAACGGAATCTGATGGTAAAGAATATAAATATTAAATAATTTAATGGATATATCTTGATTCACATCGGAAACCCTAGGCTATTTTATCATAATATGAACCAAGGTGCCGTAGTTTCGAGTCCCTCCGAGCGCACCATATTTATCAAACTGCTCTCAAAAATAGCTACGAAAAACCAGGGCGAGTGCTCACTGGTATTGAACCATGCCTAAAATAACGCATCTAATTGATCTTGCAATTAACTATGCAGTACCGAAAAACTAATTTTTCGAGTAACCTGTCATTCGACGATCGGCTACAAAACGCCGGAATCGTTTGAAGTTAAAATGGTCGCTTAGCAATGTGTCCGATTTTCCGGGGCCAGATCACCAATCCACATCGCCGAAGAATGCATCAAAATCTACGTCTAGTAGGCCAACGGCGGCCCGCTCTCTCGGAGCTGAATACTATCAAGCATCAATTGTATAGTTTCATTCGTACTATCGCTACTGCTTAATATTGATATTTCGGCTAATGGTATAGAATGTACGCTATTAGCGCTTATGTTAGTTCCATATTCTCCTGGATTATTAAGTAATTCAGCAACGAATTCCTTATTACTCGTCGAAGAAAAAATACTGACAGGATTACGCCTTATCTCCAATATGGTTTTAATAATAGCTAACAATTTTTTTTGATTAGCCTCATCGCATATCCAAACACCAGTGCAACTAGCACTAGTGATAAAGGCCTCAAGTTTTTTCAGCATTTGTACTTTCTTTGAGTTAAATCCACCAGCAGTCAATCTATTCGTCCCTAGCGCAATTTTTGTGGCTAAGCTAGATATCAATTTAGTGTAATTATTCTTTAGCGTAGAACCTTGGCCTTCTGAAGAAGAACTAGTATAACGTGCTTTAAATTGCGCTGTTACACTGGATTGTCCCTGCTGTTGGGCGCTTTCATCAACATGTATTTTCAGGTCATCAGAAATTACCCCCCTTGCCACGACCTCATCAACAAGCGATCCTTGCAGCGTGTCCACATTAACACGTGTCATCTCGTGTTCGGAGCGTGTCTGCTGTTGGGCACTTTCATCAACATGTATTTCCGGGTCATTAGAAATTGCCCCCCTTGCCACGACCTCATCAACAAGCGGTCCTTGCAGCGTGTCCACATTAACACGTGTCATCTCGTGTTCGGAGCGTGTCTGCTGTTGGGTACTTTCATCAGAAGGAGTGGCTTTCCCAGCCGAATCTATCGCTTCGTGTTCGACTATGGTATCAAAACTCGCTGTGATGTCACTCACATTCATGGCGCCTTTCTTAAGGCTTGTCTTTTGTAGCTCAATTAAGTCATGCGATTGCGTCTCACGATATGGCATTATATTTTTTTTAAACCAAGACAATTTTTCTTGCGTATCATTCTGTAACCATACCCAAGGCTTGGTTTGCTCCGGTGCTGAAAGCTCATTACATTTACCTCCAAATAATTGAATTTGTTCCATCAGAACATGGTAGTCGGTATTTGATTGAAGATCGCGCGGTGCATGACCTGCAAGCAATGTATGTTGCGTGGTGCTCAACCATACGTGTTGCTTTTGTGGTTCACTCTCCATCAGTTTCGCAATCTCATCCGCCTCTTGGTTACTGATAAGGCATGCCGTGATGGTGCTGTTTATCATACGAAATAAAACCACATCTACGGGCTTTACGTAAAATCCAAGCATGTTTTGTTGTCCTTTATACACGTTTGAATAATTGTCCGTCGCCAAAAGATGAGGTGAAAACATCTCTTTGTGCTCGTCTGAAGGACATAGTTCATTTATGGCATTTATGGTGATTGGCCTCCACTTACTATCACCTAGAATGTTGCTTCCATTCATGAATTCTTGAAGGGTATCGGCGTACCAGTGATGATACTCACGCACCCATAGTTTAGGATTAAACCGCTCTTCTTCAGCCAGTTTTTCGATTTCTTGAGCCACCTCTTGCTCCTTCATTACCTCTACCTCAAGACCGTCATGATTCGGCTGTGCTCGGCTAATGGTTGTTTTATGACACAAAATAACCGCATCTTGAATCAATTCATCCATTATGGACAATAATTCATCTGTATTTTGATCAACATTATCTGTTATTTTTGCGTGAATTAAAGATGTTTTCCAATCTGATATCAATTCTGCTTGGTGTTTTTTTAATAAAACCTCTGTATCTTCTTCGTGAGAAATTCCACCATATTGTTTAAACAATTCCGTTTCGTTTCTCTTAACCAAAAATCGCTGAAATGCCATTGCCCATTCATGCTTTGTTTCACTGTCATTATCATCAAGATGTGCAATTCTTTGGATTAAATCATGGCGTATGATATTTTCCATTGCAGCCAAGGTGCCAATGAACTTGTCTTCTTTTAACTGATCTTTTTCATTTCTTTCCATTTTTTCAAGCAGTTCATCGAGGGAATACTCTTGCATGTCTTGAGGTACAACGATTTCGATATGCTGATTTTTATCTAAACCTCGCATGCGCATGCTGCCTTGCAGAAAACTTTGCAGATGGGTATTCGAGTCAACCAAACAAATGCCTCCGCTATGAGACGCTTGCGCGATATCCATGCCAATAGTATGGGCCTGATCGTAGTAGGTAAAACGCTCCTCGGGCTTACAATCGGACAGTTTACGAGTGATTTCATCCGCATCACTCGTATCTAAACGTATCGGTGGTTTTTTTTGTTCAACATCTAGGGCATATAAAATATCTTCGTCGTTGTAGTATAAAATGTACTTAATGGGTGAATGGTTCTCTTTATGAAAGGTAGCCAAAGACGCTGCAACACTGATATTGCTACACCCTTGAAACGTAGCGCTGATATCCATGATAGCGCGTATGGATTCATTTTTTTCAATACCTATTTTTTTATATAACTTGGGGAAAAAATCAGCGAGATTGTTGAACCCGATTGGGTGTAAACGGGTATTTTTTTCTTTAATCACCTCTTGAATATAACCATCAGTGCCCAGTGAGGTCATATGATTAAACGATAGTCTGTGGTGATAGATACTATGATTCCAGGGCGTACCTGATAAACCTTGGGCCGATCGATACAGATCAACATGATTATACGCATCGCTGTGTAAAATGGTTGGCTCTATCGTAATTTGTGGTAACACACGTTGTTCTAAAAGCCTTAATAACAGTGATTTGTTGTGTTTCAAATGTTCGGTTAATGTCTTAATATCACGTGTATTTTTCGTATCAATTGCATGTAATTTAAATGAGGTTCCCTCTAAATATTTTGCAACCATTTGTGCAGTCGGAGTGTTTTCCAATTCTTTGTAATGTGCATAATCCCCCTCAAGCTCAGCATTTGAGTCTGCCTTCCATTGCTTGATTAACTCAATCAAAAGCAAATCATTTAATCCATCAATGAGCATAGATTGAATCGTATAATTAAGCGTTTCTAATGCATTTCCAAAACGACTGCGTTCATTGGGCCTATCGTTCGCAGCATAAGGTATAGCCAATGCCCGATTAAATACGTCTGGGTTTGATTTGGATGGACCATAATGCTCTTTATGATGGCGATGTAACGTCTGTGGCAAGCATCGTAGCTGCTCCTTATACAAAGCAAATGCATCTTTTAATTGTGAGCTCGAGCTTAAAAGAATCACCGAGCTTTCTTTGTCGTTCAGATAGGCAGATAAGGCTTTATAAACAATCTCACGATCGTATTTCTCCTCTAGTTCTCTGACAAAATGAATAAGCGGGCTTGACGGATGTGTTATTAATCCATCAATGAGCTCGTCTTTGTTATTGATCCAGTGATATGTCATTCTCTCCTGAAGAGGCAGAGGTGTCTGCTCTGGATGCAAATCTTGTGACAAAACATCCATGAAGTCATAAAGCTTGATGGTGTATTCAATCAGGTCTGGATTAATTGGCTGCTGCTCACCTAACACGTAGTTTAGTTTTTTCTTCAACAATAAACCTTGGTGTATTTCATCAATAACGACATCGCCTCGCTGCTTGATTACCCCAATAATTTTTCCAGCCCAAAAAACTTGCTTCTCCCATGAGTTCTCGGGGTCTTGCTGAGGTTTCGATAAAAGTAATTCCAGGTATTTAAGCTCGAGGGATTGCATCGCCTCGCCTGTTGTGACGAGGTAATCTTTATGGGTCATGATATCAATAAATTGCTGATAGATTTGCTCTAACCGTTCGGGAGAACAGTCGCTATCACGATCAAATTCAAACCGGTGGGCTTTTTGTCCAAACAACTGTTGCGATGTACTATTGAGATCCGTGTGATTGGTTGAGAGCAATGCGCGTGGAACTTCCACCACAACAAGATTAACGCCAGTGGCTTTCTTTTGCGCAAGGAGCGGTAAAATAACCTTTGATTTCCCACCCCCCATGATGACTTTTTCAACGGCCTCATTGAATTGATGGGGATCCGTTGGTTTGGATAATAAATTTTTCAGTGCATCGACCTGACGTGGACGAAGCAGTAAGTTTTCCTCATATTGAAACAGCATCGCGGTGGGGTCATCTTGAGCTTCGGGTTGATTTTGGCTCATGAGTACGCTTGCGATTAAATCTAGATGTGATGGCTCATCGGGCTCATCTTCCGCCTTTTGCAGCGCACGCTCAAGACGGGTCACATGCTGCCGCTCTACCTCCAATGTAACGCACTGATGAATCATCTGATGTAATTCATTAGCTTGTATTAAATTTAATCCAGTCGACTCAATATATGTAGCAGGATCAGCATCAAAATAACATTTCAATAGCTCTTGCTTCGTCAATAAGTGGCGTTGAGCTGCACCTATTTTGATGAACAATGCATCTTTTAATTCACGATTGGCAAGCGCAAGTGTTTTTTCCCATTGAGCAGTTAAGGTCACCTCAAGTAAAGCTTGAATTTTCGATGACTGACTTTTAAGATCCTGTCGAAGAGGAGCCTCTCGCAAACCGTTGCGTGCAATGATTTGTTGTTTTTGTATACAATCATATTTTAATTGACCTGCGGCAAGCTCATTATCAAGACTCACGCATTTTTTTAACTCTGTTTCATAGCTCCGTTCTTCATTTGCAAACGCTGTAAGACAGGCCTCAAGCTTAGTTGTGTTAGATGCGAGAATAACCGCCTGTATGGTAAGATCAATAGGAAGTTGAAATGGCTTTGTACTCATTGAATCATGCTGAAATGTTTCTAGCATCAAGTCGTCCCAAATTGCTCTATTATGGGTAAGCTCCTCTCGAAAGACATCTTGTGCTTCGTAAATTTCAATGGGAGTGACTGATACTTTTTGAGCAAATTCAAATACAGTTCTAAACGAACTACGCGCATCAAAAGAGCTCGGATTTTCTGTCATTCGGTAAAGGATATTACTTAGAAAGGGAATGATGGATTCTTGTTTATCTAGTGATAAATGTCGATGCCCCATTAAGTAATGAACACAAAATGCTCTAAGCTTCTCACGCTTTACCTCATCATGACCAATTGCAGCTTGTGCATAATGAGGAAAAAAATGTATGAAATCTGATTCGTTAATACCGGATGAGAGTGCCTCAAATGCATCCATTTCTTTCCCAGCATGTTCAACATTAAATACACTGAAGTAACTCCAAGAGTCGACAATAGAGCGATCTGCTTGTTTTAATAAGTCTCGTCTTATTTCAAAGTTATCTGGTAGTGATAAATCAATTGGACAAAGCTCTAGCACAGTACTTTTTTTCATGCTTGGAACATGCTCTTCTAAAACCGTTTCAATATCATGTAATCGCCTGGCTAATGCGCGCGGGATAGATATTAACGAGTCACGAATGGCGTTTAAATGCCTATATTCAGACAGCAGTGCTTTAAGGTTTAAACGCCGCCACTCATAGCCAAGCGACCCATATGAGGGAGAATTAGTGCGGCCATTGCCATGATAAAA
>CANISA010000101.1 GCA_947470005.1 Legionellaceae bacterium
CAAGGTCCCCATCGTCTAGAGGCCTAGGACACCGCCCTTTCACGGCGATAACGGGGGTTCGACTCCCCCTGGGGACGCCACTTTGGCATCATAAACGCTCAAAGATCGTGCGTGTATTAAATCCAAACAAACGCTCATGCATACGATAGGCGTACTCATCCGTCATATTTGCAATATAATCACACACCACGCGCCAGGAAGCCGGTTCATCATGTGCCTGCTGAAATAAGATTCTATTCTTCGCATCCAATAAACTCGTCGGATTTGAGCTTATCGCTTCAAACAAACGCAACACGACGGTTTGCCCCCCGTATTCAAACGTTCGGGCTTCTTGCGAATCAATGACATGATCATAAATACTTTGCATGAAATAACCCAACAACGCTTTCGCCTCAGGAAAGAGCGCCGCATTATATTTTAGCAAACGGTTATCAAACGCTTCATGCGTCACCTCAACTCGAATGGCTGTGATGAAATAATTTACTATTTCACCGATGGCCTGTTTGCGAACGTGCAGCGCATCATCAAATAGCGCATTCAACAACGAGGCTTTGTTGTTCGATAATAACGTCTCGGCAAGCAACGCGTGACACATCGGAGTGTCTAATTGCTCGCGATGAATTAAACGTAAATGAATCGCATCTTCCAAATCATGCACGCCATAAGCAATGTCATCGGCAATGTCCATGATGGAACAATCAAACGCATGATAAGCTGATTGACCATGTTGATTACCTGATGGCGCTTTGGCAAGGGACTGAAACAACGACCGATCGGCTTCCCCAAAGGGCGACAGTAACCAATCTACTTCGGGCTGCTCACAATCAAAATACCCTTTCGGAGGGAGCCAATCGTTCACGCGGATTGTTTTATTGGGTAATGCCTTCTCAACCGGCCTATCGCACGCGACAACACGCGCATGGCTAACCGGGTACTTGAGGATCCCCAGCAGCGCACGACGCGTTAAATCCAGCCCAAAAGGGCCATAACTGTTCTCTACTTTGGTCAGCAGGCGAAGCGTCTGGCCATTGCCTTCAAAACCGCCATGATCACGCATCATGTAGTTTAACGCCACCTCTCCTCCATGCCCAAACGGAGGATGTCCAATATCATGCAGCAAACAAATCACACTCATTAAATCATCATTCGGCAATAGCCCTGATAACAC
Source organism: Legionellaceae bacterium (assembly GCA_947470005.1). Lineage (GTDB taxonomy): Bacteria > Pseudomonadota > Gammaproteobacteria > Legionellales > Legionellaceae > JAGVJT01. The sequence goes on from CANISA010000101.1 coordinate 1,169, forward strand.
GGGAGACACCACGTTCATTGAGAGACTTCGGGCAATGCTGCCACCAATGGAGGCCACTTCCAGCGAATGCGTCAAGCGCGTACGATGAAAATCACCCTCATCCGTACCTAAAATTTGCGTTTTTCGTTGCATGCGGCGAAACGCAGGACAATGAATAACCCGCGTTCTATCTCGCTCATAGGAGTCACGGTGATCCTGACTACCCCGCTGATGCACTTGTCCCGAACGCCGATGAGTCCACATAAGTTCTCTTTTTCACTAAAACCCTAAAGTTTATTGGAGTTTGGCAGATAACACCAATGGAAGAGTAAGAAATCATAGGTAACATGCCACCATAACAATAAAATAAGGGCAACTATCATGTTAATAAAAACAAAAATAATCGGACTCACTCTCGGCGTGGTAGGCTTGTCTGCATGCAGCAGCAGCTTCTATCAACATAGCCACTTGAACCCCTATCAATCTTCCGATCGCGATGCGGGCGTTCAGCTTTATCCCGATGGCTATGATAACGGTGGTGCATATGCGCCTAAAACCGCGGGCAAAAAACAAATCGTCGTGCCAGAAACTTACCACGTCGGAGCGACCCAAGCCCCCGCATCGTTTAAAGATCGCGACTCGACCTGGATCAGCAGCCAAAATCCACAAGGCTATACGATTGAAGTAGCCAATGGTGAAAAAGCCGCGGAAGTCGCCGGGACGCTCCAAAAAGTCCCTAAAAACGAACGGATGGCTGAAGTCAAATACCAACAAGACGGTAAAGCGTATTACAAAGGTATTTATGGCACCTATCCAAGTTATGAAGCAGCACAACAAGCTCTCAGTGCTCTCCCTGAGGATGTAAAACAAAGCGCAGGGATCAAAACATGGGGCAGTGTGCAAAGCAGTGTAACGGAGTGATCGCAGGTGAGCATCGCGTTCATCTGGGTTCGGCGGGATGATAAGACACGTTGATCGTTATCGCGCAATGCCAACACACAACAGCTCTGCTGGCGGAAGCCTTGTCTTTAAATTCGGAACAGTATGGCACCGCATTTCAATCAAGACTAGGTCGCGCACAATGGATTACGCCGTATACAGATGAAACGCTCCTGCACCTTGCCCAATCAGGCATCAGGCGTCTCGCTGTTGTTTGCCTGTCCTTTGTTGTTGACTGCCTAGAAACATTAGAGGAAATAGGGATCCGTGCCAAGGCACAGTGGCTAGCACTCGGCGGAGAGGCATTCACCTTGATCCCCTGCGTGAATGCTAGCCCACGCTTTATCGACGCCCTGGTCAATCTCGCCCGGGGCTAAAGACGGGCGTGATATTTCAAGTTGTTTTTTACACGCTTTCCATTCAGGCAAAAATCGCGTCATCAATGCATAAAACCGCTTGCTATGATTCGCCTCCAGTAAATGCACCAACTCATGAACAACAACATACTCCAAACATGCCCGTGGCTTGTGAATTAAATGAAGGTTAATGGATATACGCCGTGTGGTCACATTACACGACCCCCAGCGGGTTTTCATGACGCGTATCCCCCAAGAGCTAACACGTACGCCAATAATAAGCTCCCAGTGTTTAATCAAGTCGGGCAATACCATGCGCATCTGTTGTTTAAGCCGAAGCGTCTCACGCGGTTCCATGGGCACAACAGGCGAAACCACGCGTGCAATGACACGCGCACGCGCCGTATGAATCCACTGTTGTTTCGATGTGAGATGGTTTCGAATCACGTCGACAGGCAATTTAAGAGGAGCCGTGACGTTTACCTCGCCTCCCGGCGAGCGTATACGTAAGTACATATTTTTGATTGGTTTTCTTATGACTTCAATCAAAAGACCATCCAGATCGATGATCATAAGCTCCTCCTCATTGATTCAAGAACCTCGCGACGTATGCTAACATGACGTATCGTCAAGCGATAAAAAAACATGGATCAACTCGGAGAATAGGATGTCAGAGCGATTTACCAACATCACACATGATATAAACACTCAGCTGGCTAAAATGCGAAAAGAACTACCAGAGGTCATGGCTGGCTTTTCAGCACTGGCTGGGGCCGCAACAAAAGCCGGTGTCTTGGATAAAAAAACCAAAGAATTAATCGCCATCGCCTTGGCTGTCGCCAATCACTGCCCAGGCTGCATTGGCTTTCATTCACAAACACTCGTGAAACTTGAAACGAGCCGAGAAGAATTATTAGAAACACTGGGCATGGCCATCTACATGGGTGGTGGCCCATCGATGATGTATGCCGCTGAAGCGCTGGAAGCGTTTGAGGAATTTCAACCGAGTTGATTAAGCTATTTGCCAGCACTCATGTGCATCATCCCCGTCTCGGCCTGCATCATGGCATTCGCAGATAAATTTCCTGCCGAGCTTTGCTGGCCACACGGGTACTGTTGAACCACACCGAGAAGGGCCACTTGAGACACCGTCATGCTCTCTTTCTCGCTGTCTGGGCTGGATATCTCTCGATAGGTCTTCTGAATCAAATTATTCATATCAGTGGCACTTAATTGTGTATTAGCCGGTAGACAAAACAAGGGAGCACCTCGTTGCGTCGCGGACGTATTGGCCGACATTAAGCTTTCTGCAATGGTTTCACTCGTCAAATTTAAAATATTACGCCCCGATCGCGCCCAGGCTTGTGCTTCTGGATCAGCCTTCATCTCCATTTTCGGAATATTATTTGCAATATTAATATAACGACCAATGGCATCCGCATGAACTGGCGTTAAAACCATCCCCAAAAAAATACAAAAGAGTGATCGAATCATACTTCCTCAGACGTCTGTTTATTTAATCAAGCAAAGGTAACACGCAAGCGTGTATGAGATCTATTTAATAAGACCCATGATTGTTGAAAATTGCCTGAGCGTACACTAAACTCAAAAACACACTAAACAAGGCAAAATGAAATGCGCACTATTTTTCTATATTTATTAATTATTACGCTAGGTTTTGGATTAGCTGTGAGCGAAGCGTCTGCTAAGCGTTTTGGCGGTGGGCGAAGTTTTGGGGTGCAACGCTCACACAATAGTCTTTTTTCATCTCATGCTCCGCAAACCAGTAAATCATTTGGACAACAACCGAGTCCGCGCAAATGGGGTGGTATTTTGGGTGGCCTTTTGGCGGGAGGCTTATTAGCAAGTTTATTTATGGGGCATGGTCTGGGCACTGGCCTGCTATCCTGGTTAGTACTTGGGTCACTTACGTTCTTTCTCGTTGGTTTCATACGCAAAAAATTTATGCCTAGTTTTCAGGCTGCACCTACGAGTGCGTTTAGACAAAGTCATGTTAATAAGCCTTCAGAATTTTTTGCTTCCAACAGCGTGAGCAATGCTTCGAACGATTTGAGCGACTTTGATCAGGAATCATTTTTACGTGAGGCTAAGGTGACATTTATTCGCTTACAAGCCGCCTATGATCAAAAAAACAGGCAGGACTTAAGTGAATTTACAGCACCTGAGGTGTTTGCAGAGATCGATATGCAAATTAAAGAGCGCGGCGGCGAAACAAATAAAACTGAAGTATTTGATTTGAGCGCACAACTACTGAATGCGTCAAAACAAGCCGAAGGGATGATCGCAAGCGTCCGTTTTACAGGAACAATTCAAGAAAACAAGGATCTATTAACCGAATTAAATGAAATATGGCACTTCAGACAGTTCTCCGACAAGAATAGTTGGGTTGTTGGAGGCATTCAACAAGAAGTAGTTGAGGCAGGCTAGAACTTAGTGACGTGGTCAAGCAAATTTGTACAACTCAGTTAAGCAAGTTCTGGAGGATCTCCACTATTTAACATTTGTTGGAAAACATGATAAGCGTCTGACTTACTACCATAAGCTTGCTTTGTCTTGTCATCATTGACCCATGCATACACAATTACCCGACTTTCGAGGTGATATCTGAAAAACAATCGATATTGCTGAAAAAATTTAGCACGAAACCAATGTTTATGGTTCTGACCTAATGTTATCCCCTGCCGATATTCAGATGAAGCAGGATCTTGCGGAATTTTTTCAAAAGCTAATTTTGCTATAGCTGCCAGACGCTTTGTGGCATTTTTTTTCACTTCGTAATATTGACCGGGCCATATCCACCCCGATAATGTATTTGAGATTATTAAATACCACAGCTTAAGTGTAATGCAATCGCATTGCCTTTTCAAAATCTGAACGTCGGCGTTGGTTTTTAAGTGACAACCGGATAGGCAGGAAATTATCTCTTAACTGGGGTGTCAAAATCAATTAAACCACGTCACTTCTTTAGTGATAGCCTGATAAGCTCAGCAATAAAATTAGCTTAAAGACTTAGGTCATTGTTCTCTTTCGCCACAAAACTATTATCTAATAATCCATACTTGTCATGCCGCCTATACCCCATGAGGCCTTAACCAATGAAAGTGATAGGCCAAAAATAAAAAAAGAAACAAACCCAATGACAATGCGATTCGCATCGTTAACGCATGAACCGTCCGTTTAGTCTTGCCACCATCACGAACCAGAAAAACCAAACCACTGGCCAGCGCCGCTGCAATAATGAACATGATGAGGATGATGAATATTTTCGTGAACATTTGTTATACTCCGGGGATGCCATCATCCCATCGCACGCGTGAATCATTAACCATGCCTAGTTTAACCCGTTTTCGTTACGCATTCACCCCCAGTCTTGGATTGAGCTTCTTAACCTTATTGGGGATCACTTTATTTATATCTTTGGGCGTTTGGCAGCTCAAACGAGCCGATGAAAAAAGAGCGATTCTTACCGCGCAGGCCGTTTTTTTGAAACGAGCCCCTGTTGCGTGGCAGCCCGGCTCCTCCTTGCCAAAACAACATGAGCGAATCA
>CANISA010000102.1 GCA_947470005.1 Legionellaceae bacterium
GACGTCGCGCTAGCGTTACGGTCAGTTATGTGGGTAAAGTCAAAACGGCACTGCAAATGCTGGCCCTTGTTTTACTGCTTGCGTTTCAACCCGGGATGACTGCACTCGGCGTTATTGGTGTTATTTTACTATATTTGGCTGCCATATTAACGATTTGGTCAATGGTGATTTATTTTTTGATTGCTTGGCAAGAGTTGACTAAAAAAACTGACGTGAGTGGTTGACATGATGGTTAAATTCGGTAGAATTCCACCCCGTAGAGAAGCGGGAATAGCTCAGTGGTAGAGCACAACCTTGCCAAGGTTGGGGTCGCGAGTTCGAACCTCGTTTCCCGCTCCAAATCAAAGCGACGAAGAGGTCGCTTTTTTTTTACCACACTCGGCTGTGTGGCAGAGTGGTCATGCAGCGGCCTGCAAAGCCGCGTACGCCGGTTCGATTCCGGCCTCAGCCTCCAAACTAGCCCAGGTGGCGAAACAGGTAGACGCAAGGGACTTAAAATCCCTCGGTGGTAACACCATGCCGGTTCGATTCCGGCCCTGGGCACCAATTGAATATTCTTATGTGAGTGCAGCTCTTAGTTAGAGCGACATTATCTCTTATCCTTTAAATCAATTAGATTTTTGCTCTAACTCATCCGCTGCTTCGTCTGTGTTCTACAGCTCACATAATGCATCGACCTTAGCTGCACAAATAAAATCATTGTGCGACAATCCCTTTAATGCGTGCGTCATGAACGTGACACGGCAATAGTTATATCCTACTTCAAGATCGGGATGGTGATTTTCTTTGTTTGCTATCCATGCGATCGCGTTAACAAAGCCCATGGTTTCGTAAAAATCAGCGAATGAAAACGATTTTTTAATGGTTTTGTGATCATCTGATGCGGCCCAGCCTTTGGCGAGTTGAGGCATTAACGTGGTGATTTGAGCTGCGGTGAGAGGGGCTCCGATGCCTTCGCACGGTTCACATTTTTTATTGTTCAAGGGATGAGTCATTGGTTCGTTCCTTTTATGCAGTGGTGTAAAGTCTCAATAAAGCGGGTATTTTGCTCTGGGGTTCCGATCGTAACACGGAGGTGGCGCGTTAAACCATACGGGGTGAGGGGGCGTACAATGATCCCTTCATGTTGCAAACGCTTATTCATCATTGCGGCATCGTGACCGCAATCGAAGGTGATAAAATTACACGCACTTGGAAGCTGGACGAGATTTAGGTTGCTTAATCCTTTTTGCATGTGCTCGCGCCCCTCGGCGTTGACTAGAATGGTTTGTTGGACAAAGGCTTGATCGTCTAAAGCGGCTATCGCCGCAAGCATGGCGGCTTGGTTCACAGCGAAGGGCAGTTGGATTTGATAGAGGAGCGCAATAATTACAGGGTTTGCTAACGCATAGCCCAGACGCAGTGCCGCTAGGCCATATGCTTTTGAAAACGTGCGTGTGATGACTAAATTAGGGTATTTAGCCAGTAATACACTCGGCGTGGATTGTGCTGTCGGAGCTAAGTATTCATGGTAGGCCTCATCGAGGACGAGCAGTGTGGTGGCTGGAATATGGTCTAATAAGCGGTTGATTTCTGCCTGTGGGACGAGTAAACCCGTGGGGTTGTTTGGATTGGCAATAAAAATAAGCGCTGTTTTTTCCGTGCACGCGTGAATCATCGCGTCGATATCCACCTGCCAGTCGGGCTTTAAGGGGATGTGGTGAGCCTCTATCCCAAGTGTTTTTGCCTGAACTTCATATGAAATAAACGCGGCCTCATGGGTCAGGATGTGTTTGCCTGTGTGCAAGGCAAAGCAGACCAATAATAAATGAAAGAGCGCGTCTGACCCGTTGCTCAACATCAACATCTCCGGATCGAGATCGAGGGCGTGTGCCAGCTTCTGGCGTAAGGGATGTTGTGTTGAGACCGTGTAGGTTGCTATCAGGTGAGCGGGGAGGGTCGACAGCGCGTCAACGGCGGCCTGACTGCAACCCAAGGGGTTTTCATTGCTTGCCAGTTTAAGAATATTCGTCAATCCTTGCTCGCGTGCTAATGCCTCTGCCGATTTTCCAGGAATATAAGGGGCTAATGTACGAATGCCTGCATGTGGGAGTTGGGTGTAATCATAAAACATAAGGTGCTCCAATCGTTGTTTGAACCCATCTTACCTGCTACCCTTTCGAAGGTAAACCAACCGTAAAACATGGATGATATGCGTATAAACCACGGGTTTTCTCTGCTCGAGGTGCTGGTGTCGTTGTTACTTGTTACCAGTACGTCTTTGGCATTATTAAAACAACAATGGCATGTGAGCCAGCTTGTCGTTCAACTAGAACAGCAGGGGTTGCATCTGTTGGTGTTGGATAGCGCGTCTGAATGCGCGCGAGCTCGATGACACGACAACAAGGGATAGGCCTGCCGGAGCTTCTGATTGGTTTTTTTCTCTCCACGTTGCTCATGACCATCATGATGCAGCATGTGCTTCATGCCAAGCAGCAATCTCGGGCGATTTTTGTTGTGATGGAGGAGTCGTTTGAGTTGCAATGGCTGTCTGATTTCATTCGAAGCCGGGTTCGCTCCGCGGGGTTTACGCCCTGCCTTCGCATCGATCATCTGGTGGGTTTCGATGCGAGGGTTAAATCGGAATCTTTGGCAGCCATTGAGGTGAGCACGGCGCCCGATACACGTTTGATGATTCACAGAATGAGCGACGAGGGGGAGGCTATCCTCCGCCAAATCAGCCCCAATGAATTATTGATTGGCCCTCAAACCGTGCATGTCGGTAGGCCTGTGTTGATCGCCGATTGTTATCATGCAGAAGTGCATGATGTTGAACGCATCACAAAACATGAAGAAGGGTATGTTGTCACCCTGAAAGAGCCTCTGGTGTTTCACTACGCATCGCTCGTTTATTTGGGAGAATGGGTCTCGGAGTCTTTTTTTATTCGCGCGCTGGCTGATGGCAAACGTGCTTTGTTTTATCAGTTGTATCGTGTGGACCAGTTAACGCCTCGTGTGCACGATTTTTCTGCCGAATTACAGCGCGTGCACGCGTATACTCAGGTCCATCTCTCGTTTAGTCTAAACAATCATCGTACCTGGATTTTAGATACAGTAGTACGCGCTCGATGAGGGTGCGATCGCAGGGGATGGTGTTATTTACTACGCTGATGATGCTGACACTGGTGGCACTCATGGTGTTGTCGGTGATGCGGGCTGTTTTATTATTAGAAAAAATCAATCAACAATTGATGTCGACGCATCAGGCGTTCTATGAATTAGAAGCGGCAGGAGAGACGATTGTAGATAAAGCATCGGAGACCGGCTTGTCCTCGTGCGTGAGGCGCGAAGACACGCCGGAGACAAAGGCATGTCAGCTGACTCAAGGGGGTAATAGCTATCGTTATTGGGTTGTGGATGAAGGCTTGTTTCCTTGTTTAAGAATTCAATCAGGAGAGACCACTAGCGCCAGTCATCATTGGGCTATCAGGGTGAAACGTGAAAAAACTGCGCAGGCAGTACTTCAGCTTCGTGTCGTGACGGCTGAGCCATCGCTTGCATGTGAATCTCCAGTGCAAGCGTTGATTGCTAAGGGCGTGACGAGTTGGCGTTATTTGGCTCATGGTTGACGCGTGTTGATGCTGGACAAAAAAGCAAATATGGACCATAGAGGAACTTGCAAAATTCAAAAATGGGAGCCTCTTGCAAAATTGTAGAAACATTAATCAACAGCAACTACTGATTAATGTTTCTACAATTTTGCAAGAGGCTCAATAACCTAATCATTACTTAGATCATAGGTATTGGCTTGCAATTTGTCAATTAGACTTATTTTATGTCTTCGCCAGGATTTCATTAAGATTCAATTCAATCAGGGGGTATGTTATCCTTTGAGGCTCTTTGAATCATCGATTGTAAGGACGTGGCTCCAGCATGGTTTATTCCGCCAAAGAAGTGACGCCGGTTAGTATTGAGGACGAGCTTAAGCAGTCCTACCTTGATTATGCGATGAGTGTTATTGTCGGGCGTGCGCTGCCTGATGTACGGGATGGTTTGAAGCCTGTGCATCGACGGGTGCTGTTTGCGATGAGCGAATTGGGTAACGATTGGAATAAACCCCACAAAAAATCGGCGCGTGTGGTCGGGGATGTGATTGGTAAATACCATCCGCATGGCGATACCGCGGTGTATGACACCATTGTTCGGATGGCGCAGCCGTTCTCGTTGCGTTACATGTTGGTGGATGGGCAAGGAAACTTCGGGTCGGTCGATGGCGATGCGCCAGCGGCGATGCGGTACACGGAAGTGCGTATGTCCAAGGTGGCACATGCCTTGCTTGCTGATCTTGAAAAAGAAACCGTCGATTTTGCTCCGAACTACGATGAAACTGAATTTGCACCGATTGTCTTGCCTGCGCGGATCCCTAATTTATTAGTGAATGGGTCATCGGGTATTGCGGTTGGTATGGCCACGAATATTCCACCTCATAATTTGACAGAAATCATCGATGCGTGCGTGGCCTTGGTTGCTAATCCTGATTTGACTATTGATGATTTGTTAACCATTATTCCTGGCCCTGATTTTCCAACGGCGGCTATTATCAATGGTCGCGCGGGCATTATTCAAGCGTACCGCACCGGTCGTGGTCGGTTGTTTATTCGTGCACGAACGGAAATAGAAACAGACAAGCAGACCGGTCGACAAGCCATCATCGTGACGGAGTTGCCTTATCAGGTGAACAAAGCACGCTTGGTTGAGCGGATTGCGGAGTTGGTGCGTGAGAAACGGATTGAAGGAATCTCTGGCCTGCGTGATGAGTCGGATAAAGACGGCATGCGCGTGGTGGTTGAGTTGAAGCGGGGTGAAGTCGCTGAAGTCTTGTTAAATAATTTATATATACACACTCAAATGCAGAATGTGTTTGGCATTAACATGGTTGCGTTGGTTGATGGTCAGCCCCGGACCTTGAATTTAAAAGAAATTTTAGTTTGCTTTATTCGCCATCGTCGCGAAGTGGTGACACGTCGTACGATATTTGAATTGAAAAAAGCGCGGCAACGTGCACACGTCTTGGAAGGTTTAGGTGTGGCTCTCGCGAACATTGATGAAATGATTGCGCTGATTAAAAAATCACCAACACCAGCTGATGCGCGTGAGGGCTTGTTGGCTCGCTTCTGGCAGCCTGGGCTCGTGCGATCCATGCTCGAAAAAACGGGGACGGACGCATGCCGGCCGGACGATCTGTCTGCTGATTTTGGATTGCTTCAGGAAGGGTATCGATTATCTCCCGCGCAAGCACAAGCCATCCTTGAGTTGCGACTGCACCGTTTAACCGGGCTGGAACAGGATAAAATTCTCCAAGAATTTGAACAATTACTCGGTGTAATTGGTGAATTATTAGCGATTCTGGCGTCGCCTGATCGGTTGATGGAAGTCATTCGCGACGAGTTGCTTGAGATGAAGGCGCAGTTTGGTGATGCACGACGCACCGAAATCATGGCGTCACAGGAAGATTTAACCATTGAAGATTTGATCACAGAAGAGTCTGTTGTGGTTACGCTATCGCATCAAGGGTATGTCAAATACCAACCTATTTCTGCCTATCAAGCGCAGCGACGTGGTGGCAAAGGCAAGTCGGCGACGCATGTCAAAGAAGAAGATTTTGTTGATAAGCTCATCATCGCCAGCACGCACGATACGCTGCTTTGTTTTTCAAATCATGGCAAATTATATTGGCTTAAAGCGTATGAGCTGCCATTGGCGAGTCGTATTTCTCGCGGCAAGCCCATCGTCAATGTCCTGCCCCTGGCTGAGGGAGAGGCGATCCACGCCATGCTTCCCGTGCGCGATTATCAAACCGGTTTCTTTGTGTTTATGGCGACGAAACAAGGCGTTGTGAAAAAAGTGCCGTTGGAAGCCTTTAGTCGGCCACGGAGCAATGGCATTATTGCAATTGATCTTGATGAAGAGGACCGATTGGTTGGGGTTGATATCACGGACGGTAAAAAAGACATCATGTTGTTTTCTGA
>CANISA010000103.1 GCA_947470005.1 Legionellaceae bacterium
CAACCCTGTTCATTTGCTCTATGTTTTAGAGCGACAAATTGAGCAAGAACAACTGCCTCAAGAGACCCATGAGAAATACCTCACGTTTATCAAAGAATTCCTCTCTCCAAAATACGTCGAATTTATTGGAAAAGAAATTCAAACTGCTTATTTGGAATCATATTCCGAATATGGACAGAATATTTTTGACCGCTACATCACGTATGCTGATTTTTGGATCCAAGATCAAGACTACCGGGATCCTGACACCGGAGAAATTTTTGACCGGTCCGCCCTCAACGCCGACTTGGAAAAAATTGAAAAACCTGCAGGAATTTCAAATCCAAAAGATTTTCGTAACGAGGTTGTTAACTTTGTTTTACGCGCACGAGCAAACAATCACGGGAAAAATCCTCGATGGAACAGTTATGAAAAGCTGAAATCCGTCATCGAGAAAAAGATGTTCACGAACACAGAAGATTTACTGCCTGTTATTTCCTTTAATGCCAAATCCACCGAGGACGACAAGAAAAAACACGCTGAATTTATAGCGCGCATGATGGACAAGGGATACACCGCCAAACAAGTTCGCTTGCTGTGTGAGTGGTACTTGCGTGTACGTAAATCACAGTAATACGGTGAGTTCATACCATGAGCCAATTGATTGATCGACGAGAAAATGCAGGTAAAAAAAGCACGGTTAACCGGCAACGCTTTTTGCGGCGCTACAAAAATCAAATCAAACAAGCCGTCTCCGATGCCATCGGCAAACGAAGCATCACCGAAATTGATCGCGGCGAGCAAGTCACTCTCCCCACGAGGGATCTTGCTGAACCTCGCTTTTCTCGAGGACAAGGAGGCAACGTCGAACGCGTTTTACCAGGCAACGACACGTTCAGCGAGGGTGACCGTATTAAGCGGCCAAACAAAGAAAAACAGGACGGGAGCGGTGGTGACGCCAGCAACAGCGGTGAGGGTTCCGATGATTTTTCATTTGAATTATCTCGCGAAGAATTTTTAGAGTTGTATTTTGATGAGTTGGAGTTGCCTGATCTCATCAAAAAAGAATTAACCCAAATCAACACCTTCAAGACCATCCGAGCAGGCGTGACCACCAGTGGCATGCCCTCTAACATCAACATTCTACGGTCTTTGCGCCAAGCAACGGGCCGCCGAACGGCACTTGCCTCACCGTATAAACGAGAGTTACGTGAGACAGAAGAAGCGCTCGCTCAACTGATGACCCAACCCGTTCCTGATGAAATAGAACGGATCCGTTTGGAAGAGCGCGTTGCCTTCTTAAAAAAGAAAATTCATTCCGTGCCTTTTATTGATACGCTGGATCTTCGCTACAATAACCGCGTCCGTGTGCCCGCTCCATCCACCCAAGCCGTGATGTTTTGCATCATGGATGTTTCCGGCTCAATGGATGAAGCTAAAAAAGAAGTAGCTAAACGATTTTTTATCTTGCTGTACTTGTTTTTAACTAAAAATTATCAAAAAATTGAATTAGTTTTTATTCGACACCATACCTCGGCCAAAGAAGTCAGCGAAGACGACTTCTTCTACTCACGCGAAACCGGTGGAACCGTTGTTTCCAGTGCGCTCGAATTATTAAACCAAATCATCGCCAAACGTTATCATCCCAAAGCATGGAATATTTACGTCGCACAAGCCTCTGATGGTGATAACTGGAATGCTGACTCTCCTTATTGCCTTGAGTTACTACGAAACAAAATCATGCCGATGCTCCAATATTTTGCCTACATTGAGATCATGCCTCGCCACCATCAAAGTCTCTGGGAGATGTACCTCCAAGTCGCCAAGCAATACCCACAATTTGCTATGGAAAACATTGACACCGTTGCTGATATTTATCCCGTGTTTCGCGCACTATTCAAAAGGAAGACGGCATGAAGAAAAAAAAGCCCCTGTCCACCGGTGCTGAGTGGACGTTTGAACTCATTCAATCCTATGACTGCGAGATTGCACGTCTCGCACGCGATTTTAAACTTGACACGTACCCTAATCAGATTGAAATCATTTCAGCCGAGCAAATGATTGACTCCTATGCCTCCGTTGGCATGCCCATTGGATACCACCATTGGTCATTTGGAAAACATTTTGTCGGCGTTGAAAAAAGCTATCAGCGTGGAGAAATGGGGTTGGCTTACGAGCTAGTCATCAACTCTAATCCATGCATTGCCTATTTGATGGAAGAAAATACCATGGCGATGCAAGCCTTGGTCATTGCTCATGCCTGTTACGGACATAACTCTTTCTTTAAAAACAATTATTTATTTAAAATGTGGACATCGGCTGATGCGATCATTGATTACTTGGTCTTTGCCAGAAACTACGTCAGTGAATGCGAGGAGCTCCATGGCATCGACGCAGTAGAATCCATTCTCGATGCATGCCATGCCCTCATGAATTACGGCGTCGACCGCTATAAACACCCGACCGAACTATCCATTCAAGAAGAAAAAATACGCCAACAAAACCGTGAAGCGTATATGCAATCGCAAGTTAACGAATTATGGCGAACTATCCCCTCTCAGAAAGCACACGATGTGGCCCATCAACACCATCGTTTTCCGAGTGAACCACAAGAGAACATCCTCTATTTCATTGAGAAAAATGCACCCTTATTACAACCATGGCAACGCGAGCTGGTTCGAATTGTCAGAAAAATTGCTCAATATTTTTATCCTCAAGGCCAAACAAAAGTAATGAATGAAGGATGGGCATGCTTCTGGCACTACACGCTGATGCATGCGCTGTACGACGAAGGACTGGTTACTGATGAATTCATGCTGGAGATCTTAGCAAACCATACGGGTGTCATCATGCAGCCGGCTTATAATAGCCCCCACTTCAATGGCATCAATCCCTACAGCTTAGGCTATGGCATGATGCAAGACATCAAGCGAATATGTGAGGCGCCAACAGAAGAAGATAAGCGTTGGTTTCCTCTCTTGGCCAACACCGATTGGCTCACAAGCTTAGATACTGCGATGCGAAACTACAAAGATGAAAGTTTCATCGCACAGTATCTGTCTCCCCACCTGATGCGTGAATTGAAACTCTTTCATTTGGTCGACGATGATCAACATCCCGAACTAAGGATCAATGCAATTCATGACGAGTCGGGTTACCTGCACGTACGCGAAGCCTTATCCAGGCAGTATAATTTGGGCAATGTGGAGCCTGATATCCAAGTTTTTTCTGTGGATTTAGAAGGCGATCGATCGCTCACCTTGCAATACATGCAACACAATCGAGTTCCTTTAGGAGCATCAACTCAACAAGTGTTAAAATACGTGCACACACTCTGGAAATTCCCCGTTATCATCCATGCGGTGAACCCCAAAGGCGATGTCACGGCCGAATATCGGTGTCCACCAGCCGACATTGCAAAACACACGGTGCCTCGTGAGGTTAAAGCGTGAGGTAGCGGAGGTGTCGCGGTTGCTGGATGCTTTGGTCCCTCTGCGCGAACAATCCTAATATTGTCATTTATTTTAAATAAAAAACAAGACGAGTGGGTTACCAAAATGACTACCGCTCTCGACACTGATGGAACAAAAAAAGTGTTTATTAAGAACTCAAATTCATTACGCCAAGAGGCTCTATGACAACAGGAGCCAATCCGTTCGAGCTAAAAAAGGGACGAGTGTTCGACAGAACAGGGCGCCTGAGGAGCCCATCCAGCCTTGTCTCCCCTCCAAAACGAAGCGCATGATGAGGAAAGGTCGAATCAAACGCAAACGCTCGGATAACACATTCACGAAGATCGGGAGCACCCTGAAACGAAACGTATTTTTGCGTCAGGTAATCCAGAAAACGTGCTTGGTCGTCAAGCGAAACATTCAGCTGTCCCAAACACGCCTCATTACTGGCTCTCGCTACATTATCTAACGGAACGACATCAATCAGTGCATTCCATGCAGCATGAAGCGCGCTATGATTGTTATCATTGATCTGCCTACAAAAATGGGCCCTCACGTACTCGGCCAACTCCTGTTTAATGGTCTCCTGCGTCAGTACACCCAATAAAGCATGTCCTGGAACGGATTGAAACAATCTGGCTCTGACGCCTTGGTCACAACTCGGCTTGTCCCCCTCGCCATCATCGTAAAACTCCATGATTGGACTGTTATCCCCATCATGAGGAACGTGGCCTGCCGCATCCACTTTTTCACGCGCATTATCCCAGTTATGTGCTCGACCGATCATCGCTAATTCATTGAAAAAATGCGCAACCCGCGTGGCGACCGTGTGATCATTTGTCGGCGCCATGCCTTCATCTGACGCGGCTAAAAAAAGCATGCCAATGAGTGATTTATAACGATCAAAATCCGCCCATCTGACGCCAGGATCCCCTGAATATTGACAAACAAACAACGCATCAGGCGACATCCATGGGTTAGGCGCACTTAAATAACGATAAGCGGTATGAACAGGGTGCTGATAATAAGCGTCCAGTGCGCTCACGCGCACGGCCCCTTGCAGGTCCAGCTCATTAAAATCATCCCATGTGAATGGCAATGCCTCGCCAGCTAAATCACGAACCGGATTTTGTTCATAACACACCGCTAACGCTTGCAAGACCCGCTGAAAACAGGGCTCAACGCCCCCTAATTCGATGATGCGAGGCTGATAGTGTGCCATGGCATCACCCAGCCGCCGTTCTTCCTCGGGCGATAATGCTCTCGTGGCGGACTCGTCATCATCAGCTAACGCCTCCAACTCGGACCAATCAGGCGCCTCAGCAACGGGTCGAGTAATCTCTTCCTGAAAGGCCGCCAAGGTGAGCGCGTTGGACAAGAGGAGCTCATCCAAGCGCAGATACAAGCCCCTTAAGTCTCTATGAGCAGCCACTGCATTAAAACGAGCCTGTGCGACATCAGGCCCCAATAAGTCCACTTTTTGTAGAACAATCAGGACCTGCGCTAAATCCCATGGGCAAACATTTACCTCCGCCGTATGACGGTTAGCGTCGGCCTGCGCGCTGTCTAACAAACCAGCAAATTGCAGCTCAATCAGGCATCTCGCTAAGCCTTTTGGGTCCACATGATTGAGAATAGCCTGAGCATTGGCCTTTGCCTGCACTCCATCCAGCAACTCATCTTCGAACGCATCATCAAGACCCGAGCGCAACTCTTTTAACGAGTGACGTGAAAGCACGTCTGAAATAATAGCTAGTATTTGCTCGCCCGTGACGAATAAACCTGAATGATCGAGCCGCGTCAGAACAGGACGCAGGCATTGTTGCTCGTCAGAATGACCGAGCACCGTCTGAAGAATATGGAATGCTTCTGCTTGCGTTAACGACCCAGCGGAAACCAGTTCAGGAAGCCTGCTCAAGAAGATCATCAACGTCTCCAATTAATGGTGCAAGGGATGAGCCAGAAAACACAACCTTTAGGCTTGTGCCTACTCTAAGTACTGGCGTAATTTCTTCATTGCATTTTTTTCTAACTGCCGCACACGTTCAGCAGAAATGTCATATTGATCGGCCAGTGCATGGAGTGTGATGGCCTTATCATCAAGAAGCCAGCGCTGTTTTAAAATATCTTGGCTCCTCGGATCCAGGCGCGCTAAGGCAAGCTGCAATTTTTCACTGTTTTGAAAACCACTGTCCGCTTGCTCAATCAAATACGCGGGATCGCCGTTTGGATCGTCCAAATAACGGGCAGGAACGGCCTGGTAGGCCTGATCATCATCGGAGTCATCCGCGTCAAATGAAGCATCAATTGCATTTAAACGCTGCTCCATCACGCGAACATCTTTCGGTGTCACGCCTAAATCTTTCGCCACAGCATCAATTTCTTCTGCGTTAAACCAACCTAAGCGTTTTTTCATTTGGCGCAGGTTAAAAAATAATTTTCGCTGGGCTTTTGTGGTAGCTACTTTCACAATGCGCCAATTTTTTAAAACAAATTCGTGGATTTCTGCTTTGATCCAGTGCACGGCAAACGAGGCCAAACGTACACCCATCTTCGGGTCGAAGCGC
>CANISA010000104.1 GCA_947470005.1 Legionellaceae bacterium
GCTTGATCGAGGGGAGCGGATTGGCAGCATTGAGGTGGGAAAAAAAGCGGATCTCATCCTTTGGTCCTGCGAGACACTCGACGAGGTTATTTATAATCCATCCATTAATTTTTGTGAGACGATTATTAAATCGGGCCAGCCGTTATAATGGACCAGCCCTTTTTTCGGCATGGTATTTCCTTGCGTTCGCTCAAAAAAGACCTCTTTCTCTCCTAATGATTTGACAATGCTTCGTTTCGCCCCATCGGCTACGACTAATTGCTTAAATGTTAGTGGTATTTCTTCAGCAACAGTACCAGGGGAGCTTGTGTCAGTTGAATTGTCGCACGGGGCTACCAGCCTCGGCTTGTACAAATGTGCTCGTACGCTTTTCGAATGGTTTGCGTTTTTTCGTTGGCCATTTTGATTGTTGTTTCGGATGCCCCTTGAGCCATCATTTTATCGGGATGGTTCTTGCTAATTAAACGCCTGTAGGCGCGTTTGACTTCGTCTTTTGATGCGCTAGGTTCCAGCGCCAGCAACGCGTAGGCTTCGGCGATCATCCCGGGATGAACGGCGCGAGAGGGGGCGTGGTTGGAGGAGTAGGATTGTTGACGATGAGTTTGTTGTTGATACCTGCTACGCGAGGCGAAGTCATCGTAAAAACGCGATTGGTTATGCAAGGGCGCTAGCCCTAAATGATTAAAGATCTGGTTTAACACGGCTATTTTGTTCGTGGACAAGCCGTCCACTTGCGCAATGCGGTATTGAATATCAATAAATAACTTGAGTAGCTCGGGGTTGTCGTGAGCGACCGCCTGCAATTGAGAGAGGATCGTGCTGACCCTAAACGTGTTTTGTTTACCCTCGTTAAAAAAACCTTGTGCCAGTGTTCGTTTTGCGAGGCGAAGCTCCATCTCATCCATTAAGGTTTGCGTCATCTGAATAGCGCGCTCCGAGACGCGGCCATCTACCTTCGCGATATGTCCCATGACCGAAAAGGTGGCCTCCAGGAAAAGATTTTGGACAGCGGTTCGATGCTCCGTGCGGTAAGACCAATGCGGTTTGGATAGGTACTGAGCGAACCCTAGGTCAAAGAAATTACCAACAAAAATGCCAAAAAGAGCGCCTAAGGGCCCGGCTATGGTGAACCCGAGGATAGCACCAATCAATTTCCCCCAGCGGTTATGCTGGGTAAAGTAGTCACGATAACTCATGGTTGTTCCTTGCAGTTAACTGCTATTTTAGCTCGAACGACGTGTTTTTTATACGGGTTAAACGTGTTATCCTGTCTCATCCAATTTTTAAGACAAATTGACAAAATATTATGCGTGATACTGAGAGTACAAATCATTCAATAAAACCTTCTTCTTTTTCGTTATTGGCTTTAAATGAAGCGTTACTGACAAATCTTGCTTCCCTGGGCTATGACACCATGACCCCTATTCAAGCGGACAGTTTACCGAGCATGTTAAACGGTGATGATGTGATTGCAAAGGCAAACACGGGGAGCGGGAAAACAGCGGCATTTGGTTTAACCATTTTAAATAAGATCAACCTCAAATTTTTTGCGGTGCAAGCGTTAGTGTTATGTCCTACCCGAGAGCTGGCCGAACAAGTTAGCCAAGCTATTCGTCAACTTGCTCGCCAGATGCCTAATGTGAAAATTATTAATTTGTCGGGTGGCATGCCACTGAAGCCTCAGCTGGATTCATTAAGGCATGGTGCCCACATTATTGTTGGTACGCCAGGGCGTGTGCAGAAGCATCTGGACAGGGAATCGTTGGTGTTAGATAAGCTAAATCTCTTGGTTTTGGATGAAGCGGATAGAATGCTCGACATGGGTTTTTTGGATGACATGCGGGCGATCATTAAAACGTGCCCCAAAAATAGGCAAACACTTTTGTTTTCAGCAACGTATCCATTAGAAATGAAGCCGTTGTCGTATGAATTCATGAAAAATCCCAAAGAAGTTTTTATCGATAATGCACAGACAGCAGCGGACATTGAGCAACGTTTTTATGAGGTGAATGCGGGCAATAAATTTACTGTATTAACCGCCGTGTTAAAGCAATATAAGCCGAGCTCTGCGTTGATTTTTTGCAACACTAAGCAACTGACGACTGATGTGACAAGCCAGCTGAAAAAAGAAGGGTTTAGCGCCATTGCATTAAATGGAGATTTGGAGCAAGTGGACCGAGATTTAGCGGTCATCCAATTTACCAATCAAAGCTGCTCTATTTTAGTCGCAACGGATGTGGCTGCTCGTGGGCTGGATATTAAAGAGTTACCCTTGGTGATTAATTATGAATTAGCCTACGAAAACGATAACCACACGCATCGGATAGGACGAACGGGACGTGCCGGAAAGAAAGGAATCGCCATCAGCTTGACGACAGCGTCTGATTCCAATCGTATTTGTGCGATTGAAGACACCGAAGTCGCACCGCTAACCTGGGGTACCTTGGATGAGTTTTCTCCGTCCAATGCCATGCCTCCGTCGCCAGTGATGATAACGTTGTGTTTGGATGTTGGCAAAAAAGACAAAGTCCGCGCCGGGGATATTCTAGGTGCATTAACGAAGGATGCAGGCTTACCGAGTGATGTCATTGGAAAAATTGATGTGTTGCCCTTGAAATCATACATTGCTATCAATAAGAGCCATGTCAGCACGGCGTATCAATACCTTCAAGTTGGAAAACTAAAAGGACGAGGCGTGAACGTACGAAAATTGCGCCTTGTTTAGGCGCAATTTTATGATAATAAACAGATTTAACGTATCTCCCAAGGTACGTCATCCTGAGCTTTAGCGAAGGATCTCCGAAATGTGGCACAGTGCAATTCCATGGAGACCCGTCAAGCAGCTAGGCCGCTTTCAGGATGACGTACCTACTATGATTTAACCTTAAAAACGATAGGTTGTTGCCGTCATTTCAATCTCCTGTGGGTCACCTGCACCTGGAACAATCGCTGGTTCTTCCGTGTTCAATTCAACGGACGATAAAGCAACGGGGGCATTGTCTTGGACTTTTTCCGCCCCAGCGTATGTTCCAGCCCTGGCTTTAATCACAGGATTTGTCGGCGAAACCATTGTTACCGTTTCCAGGATAAGAGAATTTTTCGTCGAGCATTGTTTACCCTGGTCCACCCAACCTAATTGCTGGATAATCCCCCGTGTGCGGTAGCCTTTTTCAAATAACCCATGCCGAATGATGGTTTGAAGATCCGCATGCATGTAATCAATGTTCGAACGATGCAATCTACCGCTCCATTTCTCTTGATCCGATTGCCACTTCATGCCGTACGCTTCTTGAAATTGCTGCAATAACGATTCCTTGGGCAATTGAAATTGATAGTGTGTGGTAAAAATTGGGTATAAATAGCTCGCTAATTGGTGATGCAAGGCTTCGGTTGGATGTACCTCATCCCAAAACATAAATCCTTCTGCCGTTGTTGTCTCATCATGATCCTTAAAGGCTTCCGATTCTAAGAACGGTTGATGTTTTTTTGCCTCGTCTAAGCCAAATTTAGCAGGATTCATGTACGCTTCAGTAAACAGTTGGTTTGCATCAAAGACTGTTATTTGGCAATGCGGAACGTTAAGCATTAATTCATCCACTTTTTCTTGAAGGCGTGAATTAAAATAGCGAACACTTTGCTGGGCCTGCTCTTTCGGCGCATTCGGCTTCTGGAACCGAGGTGTCAATGATAAATCAGGTAGATTAAATAAAATAAAATGCTGATACCCCCTCTCTATCATTTTTTCAAGATTGAGGATCCGCGCGTTCACCGCAAGTTCGGCCGCATCGAGCGTTGGATGAGTATTGACCGTAATCAAATCATTTGCCCCGGACCATTCAATCACCAGTGTGCTTTTCTTGTGTTCTGCATCGGCACCAATAAAACGGTCATCAATAAGCACTTTTTCTCGCATGCTATTGAGCGTGGCTAACACTTCTGCCGTGGCATCCAGCATAATATTTCCAGTGAGGCGATCGGAATAATCATGGGCCGTCATTCCGCCTTCACAATACGTTCGTACATAAACAGGAGATGTTTTTGTCGCGACTACTTCATCATTATTTAAAATAAATAATGGGCGTTTAGCAGGATTCTCTTCCGATTTAGCTTCTGCGCCTTGAGCCGTTGCTTCGCGGTAAACGCGCTCGCAAAAAAAATCATCCCATACATACCCATTCGTAAAGCGCCCTTTCGGTGACGTGCCTTTTAACCCGCTAAAAGCCCCGAGTACGCTGCGTGCCATGGTTCCTTTGTCTGACAAACTATCACCAATGATAATAAACCGTTCAATAACGTTCATTCGCTACTCCTTTAGACGACCACTTACGTTTCGTCAAAAGAGTAGCGTATTTGACGTATGCGAACAAGGGTCATTTTTTTAAACGTATAAAAAATACAGATCAGGATTCGATGGTATATAATATTCTTCTTCTTTTCTCTTACTGATTACTCTATGCGTCGTATTTACACTGTTCTATTGTACCTATTTATTCCTTTTATTCTCTTGCGTTTGTATTGGAAAGGGCGTCATCTACCCGCGTATAGACAACGTATTTCTGAACGGTTTTCCTGTGGAGCGATCGCCTCCCCGCAGGTCGATGTGTGGTTGCACGCCGTTTCATTGGGGGAAGTCATTGCTGCTACGCCGTTGATTGAGCGGTTGTTGGAGAACAAATGGCGTGTGTTGGTGACGACGATGACACCCACAGGCTCAGCGCAGGTGGTTCAACGCTTTGGTCAGCGCGTGTCGAATCAATATGTGCCCTATGATTTTCCTTGGGCGCTACGCCGGTTTTTTAATACCATTCAGGCACGTGTTGGTATTATCATGGAAACGGAGTTATGGCCTAATTTGATCATGGAGGCGTCCAATGCTGGCGTGTGTCTTTTTCTTGCCAATGCGCGGATATCCAACGGTGCATTTAAGCAGTATGAAGGGATCCGTTTCTTATTAAAGCCAGTGCTCAATCGATTTTCTTTTATTTTGCCACAAAGTCAGCTGGATGCGGATCGATTTATCGCACTGGGGGCACCCAGTGATCGGGTTCGAATGCTCGGAAACATGAAATTTGATTTGCATGTGACAGCGGCTCATGCGGCGGTGGTTGCGTTGCTGAAGCAAGCGTGGGGCGGCACGCGCACGGTGGTGATTGCCGCCAGTACCCATGAAGGCGAGGAGCGTCAGCTTCTTTCTGTGTTTAGGCAGTTACAGCAAGCCATCCCAGATGTGCTGTTGCTGATCGCACCACGGCACCCTGAGCGCTTTCAATCGGTTTATCTGCTGTGTCAGCAACACGGATTGAAGACAGGTCTTCGGAGCGATGCGTCGTCATTAAACCATGAGAATGACATCGTAGTGATTGATTCATTGGGTGAGTTGCTTTCATTTTATGCGGTGAGTGACTATGCATTTGTTGGCGGCAGTTGGGTTCCTGCGGTGGGTGGACACAACGTGTTAGAGGCTATCGCACTAGGCGTTCCAGTCTTTTGTGGCTCGCATATGCAAAATTCACAAGCGATCATTGATGCGTTGCTGGAGGCCCATGCGATAGAGCAAGTCGCCGATGCTGCGTTACTGGTGGCTGCAATGGTTGCATTACATCACAATCCGGCCTTGCGACGGGGACAGGTGGATCGTGCTACTTCAATTTTAGTTGCGAATCAAGGCGCCGTTTCGAGGCACCTTGATTCGATTCAGTTGTATATGAAGAAAATCTAATTGCCTTGATTTTGGCGTTCTTTGATTTCTGAGAGCGTTTTACAGTCAATGCAGAGTGTGGCGGTTGGGCGCACTTCGAGGCGACGTAAACCGATGTCAATGCCGCAGGCTTCGCAATAGCCAAAGTCTTCGTCACTTAATCGTTCCAACGCGTCTTCAATTTTTTTGATTAATTTTCGTTCGCGATCGCGGGCACGCAGTTTGATGCTAAATTCTTCTTCTTGACTAGCACGGTCAGATGGATCGGGAAAATTAGCGGCCTCA
>CANISA010000105.1 GCA_947470005.1 Legionellaceae bacterium
CCCACATAGGGATGCGGTCGCAGGTATTGAATGGCCCATGGCCGCCTAATGAGAAGAGCGTGCGTTGCCGGTTACGCCCGTTAACGATGTGACACTTTCACTGAGTTACGACAAAAAGCCTCAGAAAAAATGGAAATATTCTACTAATAGTCTATGATTATAAAAAGAAGACTGTTTTCATTAAAAAAAGGATGCTCAGTGATGAAACCATTTTTTATTTTATTAGAAACCAATCACAACATAGATAAGATGAGCTCAACTCTAACTGAAGAAACGGGCGTATTACAAAGACTTATTGATGCGCATAATATCCCTGAATATGACAAGAAGAGACGGGAGTTTGAAGAACAAGGATCTGAATTCAGAGTCACGCAAAGCGTCATTTATCAAACAAGTTATGAAGGGGAAAAAATTGACGTCAAGGTTGCGCTGCAAATAAAAGGAAGCAGCATCACATGGTATTTTTGGGTAATAGATAACGAGGGCCGATATGGCATGGATCAGTATCCTCAAACATTCAGGGATCTACTGTATAACGCGGCAGCTAAATGTCATGAAGGGGTAACGAATGGGTGTGGTTTATATTATCGAGGCAGCAATGCGATTCATGTCAAAACAATGCATCACGTGGAAGATGAAGCAAATCATAATCACAATCACTATCGTGTGAAAGATAATAAACTCGTGCAACCAATCGATTTAGAACAACATTTGACCGCATTCAAAGAACATGAGGTCTACTCTACGTTTTTTACACCAGGTGAAGCAGATAGAATCATTGAGAAATTCAACCTATTCCATGCCGGTTGGACAGCAAAAAAAGAAGATGGACGCTCTGAGGAAGAAACATATTATTCGAACCAATCACAACAATTAAATCGTGCCGATTTGCTCGAATTAAAACTGTTTGGTGCACAACAAGAACCGTGTCGTATTGATGTAACCGAGTTAAGGGTGGATTATGATAAGGCGAGGGAAGCCATTACCAGGAGCCTGATTTCAGCCGAAGAGAGCGATCACATAAGGGTAATGGAGGAGCTAGCGAAAGTAAAGGAGCAGTATGATGCCATTTTGAAATACCGTGAGCGGGCCGGAAGCCGGGGGCTCATGGCTGAACTCGCCATGACTCGCCAAATTGAGGAGTCAACTAAACCCACTATTCTTACCGTAGTAAAAAAGGACGATAGTCTGGGTGAAGCCGCTGTTATTCCAGATTGGGCTACGAGCATCCTCCAACAAAGAGGTGAATCCATAGAAAAATCATATGAGGAAGCCCTGGAAAGAAGCAAGCCAGCCGATCGATGCATCGCTCTCAACACAAAAGATGTACTTCAACAGCTAAAAACAGTGCTGACTCAACGAGAAAACAGAGACGCTGGTGCGGCGCCAACTGATGCCGTGGTTGTGGCCGAACAAACAGTGGCTGCACAAACACTATATCCATCCGTTACACTCAAAGAGAAAGTTCAAACCGTACTCGATGATTCGGAGAAAGAAAACACCCCTGACTATAAAAAACCCAACTGAGAGGATAAGACGATGCCAACGTTAATGGATACACTGTCTCAAGATAACAAAGTTATTGCACTGCGCTTAATCGACCATTTGAACACGATAAAACCCGAGGTAATGCGTTATAACGAGCAGTTAAATGAATTTAAACGCCAACTGTCCTCCGTAGATAGAACCGCTCTGTTTTTTGATCTGGTGAACGACATTATCATCACCGAAGGAGACCTTCATGCGCTCTTATTTCCAGGCATGGATGACGTGGACGGTGACATCATCAACGCCATCAGTGAGCAATTGATGCAGGATGGAGACTGGGCCATGCTCATGGATGTTCTGCATTTTGATAATCTCGTTTCAGCGCGCATCATTGAGACTAAAGAACGGCTGAGTGCGACGGAGTTAGCCAACACCCTACCGAGTGATAAAAAAGTAATTTTTGAAGCATTCATTGCACGTGTTAAAGCGTTGCAACCTGTTGCGAACATTTTTGACGCACAACAAGAACACGCACGAGAACAACTCAAGAACGTTACTTCACTTGAAGAAGTTGATGATCTGGATGAACAGTTGAGCAAACAAGGTGCCGCCATCGCGTCCGTTTATGCTTCAATGATTTCTTATCCTGAAGATGAAGAAACAGCCGGCGTCGTCATCGAATACTTGGAAACGAACCCTCACAGACGAGCCATCATGCAATCGTTTGATTTTTACGCGGCGTTGGAAGATGACATCCTCGGCGCGCGCGCAGAAATGAGCGGTTTTTCCATGGGGATCTAATAACAAGACCACGCCCTAACCTGAACGCGTCAATGCCCGCCGAAGCAAGCGCGCCGGTGATAACGATTGGATCATCGCGCGCGACATCCCGAACGGCTCTTGATTAATGCTTGCCGCTAAGAAGTCGGCACACAGCGGAATGCTGTTCAGGCCGCGTGAACCAAACCCTGCACACACATACAACCCAGGTTGATACCGTCCTGGCAAAGGAATAAATTGCATCGCATGCGCTTTAAGTTCACTAAATTGCTGGTTAAAGGCGAGCGGGTCGGCCACCGGCCCGACAAAGGGAAGATAATCTGGCGTCACCGCACGCACGCCGGCCCAATGCCCAGTGACCCTCGGCTCCCAGACGGGCTCAACCGGAAACGTGGCGAGTTTATCGAGGTTCTCTTCATCATCAGCAACGTAGCACGCACGATCTAGGCGACCGGCTTGATAAGTAGCACCCACCCAATGACTGCCATCGCGCGCCGGAAGAATGTGCCCCTCAGCACACAACGGGATCTGAAGGGCTAATCCACGCAACCCACTGGCAACCGTGGTCATCTGGCCTCGAAACGCGTTAAACGGTAAATACTGCGTTTCAGGGAACGAGGCGGCTTGGTGCCCCGTGGCAATGATTAATACCGGTGCATGATGGCCTCCAACATGCCAATGCCCGTCTTCATGATGAAGGCCTAAGATCGCCTGATTCAGCACGCAGTTAATTCCAGGTGTTCGAGCCAATGTTTGGCAGAGGTCCTGCGAATCGATCCACCCCGCCTGAGGAATAAACAGCCCCCCCGTCTGTACCGTAATCCCAGCTAAATGCGACGCTTCATCCGAATCAACCAAACGCCCTAGCGCTGGGTAATGCATCAGCCATGGCGCTAATCGAGCAAAGCTTGATCGCAATTTTTCATTAAACGCCAGCTGTAACACCCCGGTTAGACGCCCTTTTACACGCTGTTCTTCGATCAACGGGACATAAGCGCGAACAGCATGCAAAAAAGCACTCAGCATGAACGACGAGAGAGTCGAACCATAAGCAGATAGGTTCGGATACAATACGGCTTGATGATTCCCTGATGCGCCCAACCCCACATCACTCGCGGTATCCACCAGCGTCACCTGCCACCCACGTCGTGCCAGGGCCGAGGCACTCGAGCATCCGGCAAGGCCCGCACCCAACACAATGGCTTGTTTTTCTTGTCGGTGTGCGGTGTGAGCCACGTGCCATGGCGTCTGCCTCGACAAGCGAACCACAGGCGTCGCATCAAAAATACCCACCGTCATGTCGCGCTTCCGACCAAATCCTGGTTGTTTTGACACCAAAAAACCAGCGGCCTTTAGGCCTTGTTTTACCGAACCCGCAGCAGAGAATGTGGCTAACGTCGTCCCTGGATGAGACAGCAAACCCAGGGTCAAAAATAAGGCATCATTCCACATCTGTGGATTTTTTGAAGGCGAAAACCCATCAAGAAACCACGCATCCACCTGCCACGTACGCAACTGGGGCTCAACCGTCCCGTCTCCGCAAACCAAGAGTGATTCAAACGATGCCAACGCATCCCCTAACATCAAGGTCAACTGAACACGGCCCTCCTCTAAAACACACGCATGAAAACCTGGCGTCAATACCGTCGGATAAACCGCGAGCAACGCACCCGCTTGCTTGCTTAATTCAGGCCATAACGCCAAGCTTCGAGCCAAATCATCACGGGACAGCGGGTATTTTTCTGTAGAGAAGACATGCAAACGCGCAGAGGGATGCGCTGTCTGCTGGAAATGCTTCCAGGCAAGTAAGACATTCAGTCCCGTTCCAAACCCAAGCTCTGCAATCACAAACGAGCGATCCTCATCTGACGGCAGAGCGCTCCATCGAGAGGTCAGTTGATTGCCCTCAATAAACACATGATTTGCTTCAGAAAGACCGTCTTCGTGTGAAAAATAAATGTCTTCAAACAACGGTGAATACGGCCGCCCGTCCCGCCAATCGAGTTCAGCGAGAGCCAGTGGTTCAAAACGCGTGCTCATCGCGCGCGAAGACAAGCCTGCAGCACCACGTCCGCGGCCTGTTGCGTTTTGTCTATCTCAGCCTGAGTGTGCGCCGCTGAGATAAACCCTGCTTCAAAACGCGAAGGCGCGAAATAGATCCCTTCGTTCAACATGCCATGATAAAACTGTTTAAATAAGCGCTCATCAGACTGAGCAACATCGGTGTAATTTTTCAACGACGTGAGGTCTGTAAAGAAAAAACCAAACATTCCGCCAATGGCTGAGCCGAAGAAAGGAATCGTCAATGCAGCAGCAACCTCGGTTAACGCCGCAACCAGAGCCGCTCCGCGTTGACTGAGCGTCTCATAAAATCCAGGCGCTTGAACCGCCGATAACGTAGCCAGGCCCGCAGCCATCGCCAAAGGGTTCCCCGACAGCGTTCCCGCTTGATATACACCGCCTTCCGGTGCCAAGCAATCCATGATTGGCGCGCGCCCACCCACCGCGCCCACGGGCATCCCTCCCCCTATAATTTTACCCAGCGTGGTGAGATCAGGCTTGACCCCATAGATAGCTTGCGCGCCCCCGAGCGCCACCCGAAACCCAGTCATCACTTCATCAAAAATCAAAACGGCATGATGCTCATCACATAACGCGCGCAGGCCTTGAAGAAATTCAAGTGTAGGAAGCACAAGCCCCATGTTGCCGGCAATGGGCTCCACAATCACGGCTGCGATATCATCTGCGTGTTGCTTAAACAATTCTTCCGTTTGCTCTAAGTCATTGAACGGCGCGACCAACGTGTGTTCGGCAACGCTTGGTAAAATGCCCAAGCACGATGGTATTCCGAGCGTCAGAACGCCTGAGCCAGCCTTCACCAATAACCCGTCACTGTGGCCATGGTAGCAACCATCAAATTTAATTATTTTTGATTTTCGAGTAAACCCTCGCGCCAAACGAATAGCCGTCATGGTCGCTTCCGTTCCAGAGCTCACCATTCGAATTTTTTCGATGGATGGCATGCAGGCAATGATTGTTTCAGCCAATTGGATTTCTAACAGTGTGGGCGCACCGAAGCTCATTCCATGGTGCATCGCTGCGGTCACCGCCTCGATCACACGCGCATCCCCGTGCCCAAGAATAAGTGGTCCCCACGATCCAATGTAATCGACGTAGCGTTTTCCCTCCACATCAACCAAATAAGCGCCTTCTCCCCGCTCAATAAAAACAGGCGCGCCACCAACGCCCTTGAAGGCACGAACAGGGGAATTAACCCCACCAGGGATAACAGCTTTTGCGCGTTCAAATAATTCGTGGGAAGAATGCATCATGATTCCATCTAAAACACAATAAGTCGGGAGTTTATCGCGACTTACTGCCTCAGGCAAAAAATAATCGAAAAAAGCTCAAGTTTTTTCAACCATGGCCGATAAAGGACGCAACTACACCCTATAAAGGACTTTCCATGACAAAAACAGACCCACACACCTCCCCTGCGCTCCCTACGCCGACAATCCGTGACTCCGTCTTTGAACTGGCCGAACTCAGTGCCATGCTCTTTGACACACGGGATGCCATCAATACCAAAGTCGACCTGATCAAACAAGAAATCAGCGCAGGCAGGTACCGTGTGAACAGCGCACACATTGCAACCAAGCTCTTAGCATTTGCGCGCGAAGAGGAAACACTCGAGACAGTGTA
>CANISA010000106.1 GCA_947470005.1 Legionellaceae bacterium
AAAGGTATTGACACAGCCATCCTGGCTGGATGAAAATACGCGCATCGATTTTTTTATGCTTAAGGAGCAATCAACATGGCCGATAAAGTTCGCGGTACAGTAAAATGGTTTAATGAAAGCAAAGGTTTTGGTTTCATTGAGTGCAATGGAAAAGATTATTTCGTTCATTGTAGTGCTATTTCAGGCAACGGATTTAAAACCCTTCAAGAAGGTGCAGCTGTTCTGTTCACACCAGGACAAGGGCAAAAAGGCCCACAAGCTGAAGATGTTGAAGTCGTTTAATGGTCGAATAAAATGCATTATAGACGCATGTTAAAATCAAAAATTCACCGAGCCTGTGTGACACATGCGGATTTAAGCTATGAAGGCAGCATCACCCTCTCGCCAGAGTTGTTGCATGCTGCTGACATCCTCCCACACGAAGCGGTTCATGTGTGGAACGTAACAGCAGGTACGCGCTTTGAAACCTACGCCATCAAAGGGCACCCACGTTCAACAGCTGTTTGTGTAAATGGTGCAGCGGCGCACCTGGTTACTCCTGGCGATATTATTATCATTGCCTCGTTTATCCAACTTGCAAATGAACAATGCGCAGCCTGGATTCCAACGGTTGTCTTTGTGAACGAACACAACCGAATCAAAGAAACACGCTTAGAAAACCTCGATCTCCATACATCCCTAACAGGGCGCAATTGAAAAAAAATAAGAGCGCTGATTAACATTGATTTTATTTCTCTATGATGACACGATGATTGCTATCTCTTTAGATTATATCGTAAATAAAAAGGATTTTTTATGACTGAAACAGATGGTTAGAGCGCACGACGGCCGTTCCGGAGTATAAATATTTATTGCTTACGGATGCTGGGTTAAAGATTGCGATTGCACGGACGTATAACCGCGGTTAATCAAAAATCCGAAGGCGTGCTCGGGCAGTCGTGATTGGATGTTACTTTCGCTTCGGTGACGTCAAGAGGAGCTTCTTCTCCCCAGTGAACCCATCGATTCTCAGGTGATGCAATGATTTGGTGACGTTCAATCGCGTCGGTGTTGCTGCCGGTGCATGCGGTTAGTATGAAGGCGCTAGATAATACAGCAATCCATTTCATTCGAGTCTCCGATTTTAAACCATCTTCACCCTATTGTATTCCAGGTTTGCCTTTCATTATACTGATTTACACTTTTCGAGGACGAGGATAACGCGTGGACGATTTACTGTGCCTTGATGACCAATTGCACGATGATGAGCGTATGATTAGGGATAGTGTGTCGCGTTTTGTGAGTAAAGACGTATTGCCTCGGATGGTCGAGTCATTTGAACACGCAACGTTCCCGCTTGATTTGATAAAAAAGACAGCAAGCTTGGGCTTGTTGGGGCTTTCGCTGCCGGTTGAATACGGTGGAGCAGGGGCCTCTCCTGTGGCGTATGGGTTGGTGTGCCAGGAATTAGAGCGTGGCGACAGTGGGCTGCGTAGTTTTGTTTCTGTGCAAAGCTCGTTATGCATGTATCCTATTTATCGCTATGGCAGCGAGGAACAAAAAACACGATGGTTACCCGCGATGGCCAAAGGGGACGTGATTGGTTGTTTTGGGTTGACAGAGCCTAATTCAGGCTCTGATCCGGCCAGCATGCGCACGGTTGCCAAAAAGGTCGCCGGCGGGTATTGTTTGAATGGCGCAAAAATGTGGATCACTAATGCGAGCATTGCTGATGTTGCCATTGTGTGGGCGAAAACCGACGAAGGCATTGGCGGATTTTTGGTTGAAAAAAATGCAAAAGGATTTAGCCGTCCTGAAATAAAACACAAAGTGTCCTTGCGTGCATCGATCACGGGTGAGCTTATTTTTGAAGATGTGTTTGTGCCTGATGAGAACCGGTTGCTGTGTGCTGACCGCGGATTGGCTGCGGCGTTTAGTTGTTTAAACCAAGCGCGTTATGGCATTGCTTGGGGCGTGATGGGCGCTGCCATGGCGTGCTTTGACATCACTCGGGATTATGTTCTTGGGCGCGAGCAGTTTAATAAACCCTTGGGGGCATTTCAGCTGGTGCAAAAAGATTTGGCCATGATGTACACCGAGATCATCAAGGCACAATGGATAAATTTGCAAATCGGTCGTTTAAAAGAACAAGAACGTGAAACGCCAGCCATGATTTCTCTGGCAAAAGGCAATGCTTGCCGCGAAGCCATTAAAATAACGCGTATGTGCCGTAATTTATTGGGTGCGAATGGCATAAGCTTGGAATATCATGTGATTCGACACATGTTAAATCTGGAGTCGGTGTTCACCTACGAAGGCACGGACAATATCCATACATTGGTTCTTGGGCGGCACCTCACTGGAATCAGCGCATTCGCCTAGTTGAGATTGCAGCCCTGGCTAAGAGCGGTTATTATTTATTAAAAGGAGAAGGGTATGTATAAAAAAATATTGTTTGCTACGGATTTTGATGAAGTTGGGATAACTGCCGCAAAAAAGGCGAAAAAGATAGCGGATGAAAACGGTGCCGTCTTGTTTCTGCTGCATGTGGTTGAGCCTATCCCGGCGTATGCCTACCCAGGGTTTGCAGGGTTTGCTGAAGTGGAAGTGTCCATTCGAGAGCAAGCGGAAAAAGAACTGAACACGCTAGCTGATCGTTTGGGCGTGGATGAAAAACATCGCTTAATTGAATTTGGGTCGATAAAAAATGAAGTGTTACGTGTGGCGGAAGAGCAAAAAATTGATCTTCTCGTTACGGGTAGTCATGGAAAACATGGTTTGGCACTGTTGTTGGGCTCTACGGCGAATGCTATTTTGCATGGTGCGCAGTGCGACATGCTGATTGTGCGACCGAAGATAAAAGATTGAGCGACGCGTCCCTTAAATGAAGCTGTTGCGTGGTACGAAACATCTGAAGGAACTGGCGTCCGGCGCCGCTGTTACGATCGGTAATTTTGATGGTGTCCATCGCGGGCACCAAGCCTTATTAGCCGAATTGCGAGCGAACGCCGCTCGTTTACGGTTGCCGACGCTTGTGGTGCTCTTTGAACCTCAGCCGAGTGAGTATTTTCATAAGACGGCGGCCTCAGCGAGGCTCATGACCTGTCGAGAAAAACTTCATCGACTGGCTCAATGTGGCATTGATTACGTGTATTGCCTTGCGTTTAACGAAAAAATGGCCACTATGTCGCCAGAAATTTTTGCTGAGTGTTTTATTTTCTCTCTTTTTAAGGCAAAATACCTGCTTATTGGTGAGGATTTTCGTTTTGGCCGAGACAGGCTAGGAAGTGCCGCATTGCTTCGTACCTTAAGTCTGCCCTGGTCATGTGCCGTCCATATTTGCCGAGATTTTTCGGAGGCGTCTCACCGTGTGAGCTCGACCCAAATTCGCCTAGCGCTTCGCCAAGGCGACCTGGCGCGCGCGTCGGTACTATTAGGCCAACCTTACTGCATCTCTGGACGTGTCGTTCACGGGGATGGACGAGGTCGTCAGTGGGGGATACCAACAGCTAATGTGCGTGTTACACACCACGTGCTACCGTTGATGGGCGTGTTTTGCGTGCGGGTGAAACGTGCCAATCAGTCTGACTATTGGGGGGTTGCTAATCTGGGTCTGCGGCCAACGGTGGGCGGAATCACACCCGTATTAGAAGTTCACCTGTTTGATTTTGAGGGATCGCTGTATCATGAGCGCATTGAGGTGTTTTTTTTGCATCGATTGCGCGAGGAAATTAAATTTTCATCCATGGATGCCTTGATCGCGCAAATTCGGGCTGATCTTGTGGCGGCAATTGACATGCGTCCCCATTTAATGAGTATTGATAGCTAGAGCGTACCTTGATGACCGATTATAAACTGACACTGAATTTACCAAACACGACCTTTCCAATGAAAGCGAGCCTAGCCCAGCGCGAGCCTGCGCGGTTGCTGGCATGGCAGGCAGAAGGTGTGTATGAAAAAATGCGCATGACGCATGCCGGGAGCCCTCGGTTTACGTTGCATGATGGTCCGCCGTATGCCAATGGTCATTTGCATTGCGGGCATGCGTTGAATAAAATTTTGAAAGATATCATTGTTAAATCCAAATCATTCAATGGCTTTGATGCACCGTTTGTTCCCGGATGGGATTGTCATGGCTTACCGATTGAATTGAATGTTGAGAAAAAAATAGGGAAAGCAGGTGTAAAAGTTGATGCCAAGGCGTTTCGAAAACATTGCCGTGACTATGCAGCGAGCCAAATCACGATTCAACGCGAGGAATTTGAGCGTTTAGGCGTCCTAGGCGATTGGAAGAATCCCTACGCGACGATGCAGTACACGTATGAGGCGAATGTGGTCCGAGCGCTCGCCAAGGTCATTGCCAATGGTCATTTACAGCAAGGCTTTAAGCCGATTCATTGGTGTGTGGATTGCGGTTCAGCCTTGGCTGAAGCGGAAGTGGATTATGAAGAAAAAACATCTCCATCCATTGATGTGGCTTTTCGTGCAGTCGATGCGCATGCTTTTTTAGCGCGTGTGACGAAAGATTTGCCGTTGAAGCGGCTCGTTGTTCCTATTTGGACCACAACGCCATGGACACTCCCGGCAAATGAAGCCGTGTCCTTGCATCCTGCACTGGATTACGTGCTGATTGACACGCCCGATTGTTATTTTCTTCTCGCAGCGGACTTGGTGCCTGCGGTGATGTCGCGTTATGGGGTGTCTGAATGGACAACCTGTGGGACGGCCAAAGGTGCCGTATTTGAGCACTTGCTGTTGCATCATCCTCTTTATGATCAACCGGTGCCGGTTGTGTTGTCGCTGCATGTGACCACCGAGTCGGGAACGGGGTGCGTGCACACAGCGCCGGCGCATGGACCGGATGACTATTTGGTCGGGGTGGCGTATGGTCTGCCGCTGGTTAATCCTGTGCTTGCGAATGGGTGTTACGCTCAGTCCGTGCCTTTGTTTGCGGGGCTTTCCGTACGAAAAGCAGATTCAGCGGTGATTGATGTGTTGCGTGAGAAACAGGTGCTTTTGCATGAAGCCCCCATTCAACACAGTTACCCTCATTGTTGGCGGCATAAAACCCCCGTTATTTTTCGTGCAACGCCGCAGTGGTTTATTGGCATGGACAAAAATGGATTACGAACCGACTTGCTTTCACAAGTAGAACAGGTCAATTGGGTTCCGGCTTGGGGCAAAGCACGGATTCATAATATGATTCAAGACAGACCTGACTGGTGCGTTTCAAGGCAGAGAGCCTGGGGCACACCGATGTCGCTGTTTGTGCATCGGACGACGCGTGCGCTGCATCCCAACACCGTTTCTTTGATGGAAGAAGTGGCTAAGCGCATTGAGTTAGCAGGCGTTGATGCGTGGTTTGATCTTGATGCATCGGAGCTGCTCGGTGATGACGCGCGTGAGTATGAAAAAATAAACGATACCTTGGATGTTTGGTTTGACTCAGGAGTGTCTCATTTCTGTGTGTTGGGTTCAGAAGAAGGCAAAGAGGGGCCTGCCGATTTGTATTTTGAAGGGTCGGATCAACATCGCGGGTGGTTTAACTCGTCGTTGACAACGGCGGTTGCCATGAATGGACGGCCGCCCTATAAAGAAGTGTTAACGCACGGCTACACGGTGGATGCCGAGGGGAAAAAGCTGTCAAAATCCAAAGGGAATTACGTGGCCCTTGATCAGCTGATTCATCAGCATGGTGCAGATATCCTGCGTTTATGGGTTTCGTCGACGGATTACAGGAATGAAGTCAGTATTTCGGATGAGATCATCAAGCGGAATGCAGACGCCTATCGGCGGATCCGAAACACGGCGCGTTTTATGTTGTCTAATTTGTTTGATTTTGATCCTGCACGCGATGGCCTCGAGCAGGATCAAATGGTTGAGTTGGACCGATGGATTATTCAGCGCTGCAAGACGCTGCAAGATGAGATTGTTCAAGCATACGAGGATTTTCATTTTCATGT
>CANISA010000107.1 GCA_947470005.1 Legionellaceae bacterium
GGCGCTGGCGCCTCTGGGGGCCGAGCTTCGTCGTGCGCCCACCATGCTTCGTCAAGCGCCCGAGCCTCTTCAAGCGCCCGAGCTCTATTGGCTAAAGCTTCTGGCCATTTTCGAGAAATGGCTTGCTCTAAACCAGGTTCAATAGCCCCTACTATGCCATGTAAAATTAGTGGAAGACTTTCTTCTTGAGCGCGTTCAATCAATGCTATTCGACGTATATTTGCCGGGTCTTTTTCTAACAATAAAGGGATCCGTTGTGCTTCATTATTTGCCTGTACCTTATTCACTAACATATCCATCAAGGTATCATGCCCGCTTGATTTAGCTAAGCATTGTGCAAAAGCGTTATTATCAATCTCTCCAGATATACTATCCAGCACAGAAACAACCACTTGGTTTGCAACAGCGTCTTGTCTCTCTAGTGTCATTCGAAGGAGAGACAAACGCATCTCTTCGTCGCATCGTGTCGAGCGAAGTACGAGAGAAGTCATCGACGGGTCAATGGCTTCTTCTTGTAGAATTTGACGAAAAATAAAGCGACAGATATCAATCGGGACCGCTTCATTTCGCTCACAAGCTGGAACCATCAACCGAACTTTCTCCATTAAAGAAAAGTTGGGATTAGTTTTCAATCGCCTCCAAATCTCCGCATGATTAGGTTGAGTGATCAGATGCGCTAATGCAGCACCAGCTAATTCAGGCTGATTGGTTTTAGCCATAATTTGGAGGCGTAATAGGTCCGAGCACTGTGTATTGACGGAGAGTATTCTCATCAGACTTTCATCCAACCGTTGAGAACGTGCCATCAGATTAAGTAACTCGAAGCTCATTGTTCGCTCAGCCATTCGATACAATGCCGGCATTGGCAATATGGTACCCTTTCTATTAAAAATCTCAGGTAACGTATCGACCTTTGCCTGTTCGACCAATTGATTCAAATGTTTCGGCGAAGTCAGACGCTGATTTCTCAATAGCAGGTTTAAAAAACGCGGAGCCAATATGACAGCACGGTCAATAAGAAAAGTAAACCAGGCATCATGCTTCACATCCAATTCATTGAATAGAAATAAATCCCGAGATGTCAGTTGTTTGATGTGTGGCAACCTATCAATAAAAGACTGAACAACACGATCCTCAGTCACATTGAAATGATCCAGCACACATCCTATCCATGTTAATCGAGTTAACTCCTCCACCGGCACTTTATCAAGGGCATGTAGGATGATAGACACGTCTGCTGGACTACAAGGCTCCAGCAACGATTTTAAGTCTTGCTTTGTTAATTCCGTTCTCTCAAAGAACGAATGAGAAAAAATAGCCTCTAACGTCTCTGCCGTTTTCGGATACGTCAGCAGTTGCTTAAAGCAATTTAAGCTCAATGTCGATGTCGATGCATGACGTAAATAAGCCAATATCATACGTTCAGGCGTGATGGGAGCATGTAATTCGATGTCTATGAGCAACGGATTATTGAGTATGCATGGCATTCGTGTGAGTGACTCTTTAAACGCAGGCGATGCAAAACACGCCATTAATATCCGAAAATGCACTAAATTGTAATCACGGTTACACTCAGTAGTCAGCCCGTAAAAATCTATTCTTAAGTGTTGCTCCAACACACCTGGTACAGACGTATTTCCAGCCGCAGGCCTGGTCTGCAACCATTCAAGTATCTGAATCAGGCGATGCGTATCAAGGTGCTGACTCACATAGGCGATTGCGGCCGCTGGCAAGGAGGGATAACGTGCGACATATTCATGCACGGTACGATCTGAAATAGATTGCGCTTGATTCTGATTGATCTCATTGTAAATCGTTCCCAATGCCTGAAGGGATCGCAAGCCCTGTTTCGTTAACGCAGACGATTGCTTTTCCCAATCAAACGCCGTGAGATCATCAAATGGGTGTTGACTGATGTATTCATACCCTGCATGTGCATTTGAAAAGACCGAACGGAGTAACGCCAGATCCGCGGGAAGCGTTTTACGATAAGCCATCAAGTGATCATTAAAAAACGCTAATTTTTCTTCTGGCGATTCAGATAACCACGCTAATGGCGTTTCTTGATTCGCCAGAATCTGCATGTCCCCACCAAAATAACAGACTTGTTCCATCAACAGGGCGTAAGCGGGATTTGTTAACGTATCACACGATCGTGTGCCACCAAGAAGTGTCTGTCTTGAATCAGTCAACCATAAATTATCATGGAGTCCAATCCATTGACTGATTTCTTCAGCTTCTTTATTCGTGATGATGTAAGCGGTTAATAGACCTGAGCTTTCCTTTTTAAACAGGATCATGTGCAGCGGTTGTAAATAATATCCGAGCATGCGCTCCTGACCTTGATAGACGGACTTATAATTAGCCGTGACCAATAAATCGTGTGAAATCTGGCTTCCATAAGGAAGGTGAATTGCTAATGGCTCAACAAAGGGTGCTAAAGTAGCGCTTCCTGAAGAGAATCGACGTAAAAAATCAGCGGTCCATTTCAACGGTTCATGAGGTTTTAAATCAGGATTAAAATACTCTTCTTGTTTTTGCTTCTCAGACTCTTTACGCTCTTCTTTTTGTTTTTCTTTTTCATTTTCTTGATCATCTTGTTGCCTGTTATACCAAACAACCGTTTCATTACATTGTGGAAGCGCTTTTTCTATAATCGTTGTCGCCATATCGCGCATACCTTGTACAACGCGATCGCCTGGATTGATATTAACACGCTCTAAAAGCAAGGCCCATTCACGAAAAGCCTTGCCTGCATAATCCTCAAGGACTTGCTTTGTACCCAAGGTAACTGAAACCGCGCCATACTGTTGATACAAATCAAATTGTTGTGTCTCAATAAAATAAGCTCGAAATGCTTCGGCCCGGGCGGCTTGTTCTAATGGATCAGCACAGGCCGTTATGTGTCTTAATAAATCATCATGAATCAAGTTGTTGATTTTATCGATGGCTGCAGCAAAATTATCGTCTTTTAATTGATTTTCTTCGTTGGCCGCCATCTGTTCCAGGTGCTTATCAAGCGTCAACTCATTCTGCGCAATAATACCTAACGATTGCCCCGATTGGAGGCCACGCATTCGCATCGCGCCCTGTAAAAAAGCTTGCAATGGAGTCCGCTCATCAACCAATGCTAATCCCTTGCTATCACTTGCTTGCTTAATATCAACACCGACCGTATGCGACTGGTCGTAATACGTAAAACGACGCTCCGGAGGACATCCGCCCAACTTTTGTGTCATTTCTTTCGGGTCACTGGTGTTTAAAACAATCGGTGGATCATTGGAATTGAGACAAGACAGCGCACATAAACGATCTAGTTTATCAAAATACAGAATAAAATCGATGTCAACTAGCTGATTTTGTTGATAAAAACAGACCAGTGCTTGTGCTACGTCTAGATTACTGTAGCCTGTAAACGTTGCACTGATATCCATAATGGCACGAATCTTATTCGAATCATCACCCGTTTTGAGTACGTGTTGAAGAAAATCATGTAAATTAACACACTGAATGGTTTGTACCGACGTGCCTTTTCTTCTCAACAGGTTTTGAATATAACCATCTGTTCCTAATGATGTTTTAGGATTAAAACTAAGCTTTTGATGGTACGTGTTGTAGTTTGAAGGCGTTCCCGATACCCCCTGTTTAGAACGGTAAATATCAGCATGATTAAACGCATTGCTTGAGAGAAGGTGAGCCTCTTGATTAATTTGCGGTAAAACTTGATTTTCTAGTACATCATAAATCAGCGTATCGTTGTAGCGTAATGCTTGATAAAGACGTGTCATCAATGCAGTGTTGTGAACATCTAATTGCTCAAAAGTAATGCCTAACTCGTTTAAATATAACGTACGGACCCCTTCTGCCACTTTCGTGTCTATGAAGCGCTTATTTTGAGATCTCATGACTTCATGTCGCGCTTGTGCTAACCATTGTTGAACAATCTCTTCGAGCATGGGTCTTGTAATACCCGTTAAACGCATCGATTGGATGGTGTAGTTCATGGTCTCGAGCTGATTACTAAATCGGCTACGCTCATTCGATTTTCCATTTCCGATATAAGGAATGGCGAGTACTTTTTTCAGCTCACTGACTTTTTCATTCTGTGATGGGCCGTAATTTTCTTTGTACCGTTTGGATAAAGTCAGCGACGCAATTCGTTGTTGCGCTTTGAAAAAAGCAAACGCATCAAGGATGTCTTTATTACCACAATTAGCCAAGAAAGGGCACTCACTTTGATCTTTCAGGTAAGCAACAAGGGCGTCTTGTTTAGTCTCATTCGGTCCACATAGTTGACAAACATACGATTTTAAAGGGCTCTGATCATGATGAATCAGCTGAAAAGGAAGGTCTTCTTTCAGTGACATCCACCCGCTTCTTAACGCGGTTTCATGGTGTTGAACACGCTCTTGCTCGTCTGTTTCTTGTTCAGAATCACGTGATAACGGTTCAGCTGCGGGAATTAATGCATGTATAAATTGATAAAGTGAAATATTAAGTTGAATCACATTCGGAGCGATTGCAACGGGTTCGCCAAACGCGTAATTCAGTTTCCTTTTCAACAATAGCCCATCATGCACTTCATCAATAATGACATCGGCACGCTCTTTAAAAAGACGAACGATCGTTGACGCCATACGAACTTGTGCTTGCCATTCATCCATTTCAGCGGGTGAGCTTGACTCAGGGGGCCGTGAATAAAGAAGCTCGAGGTACTTTAAACGAAAAGACTGAACCGACTCACCCGTCGTGATTAAATAATCACGGCGAGTCATCACCCCAAGCAATTGATTATAAATGACTTCTAAACGAGCAGACGACGCGTCGCTGTCGCGATCAAATTCAAACGAATGCGCCGTTTGATTAAATAATTTTTGTGATATCGTGTTTAAGTCTGCGTAATTTGTTGCAAATAGTGCACGGGGTACCTCCATGACCACTAAATTCAATCCTGTTGCTTTCTTTTGCGCCAATAAAGGCAATAGAACTTTTGATTTTCCCCCTCCCATGATGATTTTTTCAATCGATTCTTTAAATTGATAACGATTGTCCTCCGGCGTGGAGAGTAAGTTCTGAATGGCTTGTATTTGCCTTGGGCGTAGCAACATGTCTTCTTCCAATTGGAAGCGCATGATGGCTGGATCGCGCTGTGCCTCAAGTAAATTTTTACTCATTAATGCCGTAGCCAGGAGATGTCTTTGTACCGGCGTAGGCTCTTCTTTGGTTTCTTTTAATGCCTGTCGAGCACGCGCAATCTGCTGTACCTGCAGCGCTTTCTGTGCGTAATTATGAATTAGCGCATGCAATGCATGAATCTCGTCCGAAGAAAGGCCCGTGCGTTTTTGATACGCTGATTCATCGGCATGATAGTACAGATTCAGTAAATCTTTTTTTGTTAACGCCGGCTTCTGCAGGGTGCGGCGTGCAATATGAACGCGTTCTGCTTCAAACGGGTCACTGGGCTCTTTAATCGCTTGTGCGTATGTCAGCTCCCATTGCTCATCTAGCTCTCCCTGCCACTCATCGTTTCGGGTTTGAATAGCCAATTCTAAATCATTCAACAACTCAGGCGTAAGCTGTTCAGATGCCTGTTGTTGAGCGACCAGCGCATGATGTTGACATGCGCCTGCTTCCGCTTCTGCAGCCCGTAATTGTTCAAACGTCGGATGTTCAGGAAGCGCGGTTAAGATTGCTTGTAATGTCGCGTCATACTCGCTCTCACCGGATTGATAAGCATCATAAAATGCCTTCAACGCGGCGTTGGGTACGCCCAACATATAAAGTAACACCTGCGCTGGCTCATGGCCCGTGTCTACGGGACTTGGCATGGAGGGCGACGGAGGAGGCGTTTCCAATAACAAGGTCTCAAAGATTTCGCGACTGTCTTTTAGGCGCTCGTCATAGACATCGTTAACTTGATTAATTTCAA
>CANISA010000108.1 GCA_947470005.1 Legionellaceae bacterium
AATATTAATTTACAGCACAAGCGGAACTCAGCCTATAGTACGGTAAAGATTTGCTAACTCATCGTCTAATTTGCCAAGTCTTAAACTATCTCCTCCGCGGGCTACCTCTACCCATTTCTGGGCTTCGTCGGCCAAATAAAAAGAGTTCAATAGCTGAATGGTTGCCAATGTATCCTCAAAGTCCACAGGATATGGCTTTCCCTCGATCAGGCTGGCAACAATTTCTTCGTAAATCTTTTTATGCCCATTTCCATAAACATTTCCGGAGAAATCCTCCGAATTGGGACGACAAGCATCCGGGTCGGGAGTATAGATTTGCAATTCATTCACTGCAATACCCCCAATTTGTGCTAGTCCATTTTCGCAGACAATTGAAAGGCTGGCTTCGTAGTCGATTGGGCGAGCGGCGGTTGTAACTTCTAGCGTTCCAACCGCGCCACTTTCAAAAAGTATCGCTGCCGAGGCGGTATCTTCGACTTCAATATCAGCGCCAAAAGTCCTATGAACGCTGGAAACCTTGTTAACTTCGCCACCAAATTGTCGTAATAAATCAATGTGGTGAATCCCTTGATTTGTAAGACACCCACCATCCATTGAAAAGGTTCCACGCCATGGTGCTAAGTCATAGTAGCGCTGCGGACGACACCATCGCACTCGAACGGCAACTGATCGAATACTCCCTAATTCGCCATCTCTTAATCCGGCCAACACGCGCTTTACTGCCATGTTATGCCTATTTTGGAAAACTGCGAATACTCGAACGCCTGTTTCTTTAGCTTTTTGGTAAACCTCGTAAACTTGCGAAGGCCGCATAAAAGTGGGTTTCTCCACAATCACATTTTTCTGATATCGGGAAATTATTTCTAGTGCGTGTTCATAATGCATTCCAGAAGGAGTGGCAATAACAACGGTATTAATTGATGGATTTTCAATTAACATTTGATGATAATTTGTATAGGACTTGGTAGCAAATTGATCACGATAAGCATCTGCTTTTTCAGTCTCCAGATCACATACTGCAACAAGTTCCGCGCCTTCCGTCTCAACAATCGAACGGCAATGGTGACCAGAAATACGTCCGCATCCGATAATTGCGACTTTCAATGTACTCATCATTTTCCGTTCTCTGTAATGGCCTGGTTGATTAACTTGATTACTCGGGACATTGCATCTAGAGGGGCAACGCTAAATCTCGAATATCCTGATAAAGATGGATGAGCGAATGCTCCGCGGTAGAGAACATGCCCTGCGAGGGCTGCGTTTATTACAGGGAAGTCCTCTCCGAAGGCAATGTGTGCAAAGTTTCCATTAGTATCTAATACTTTATAGCCTATTTTTCTCATCTCGTTTTGAAAATGGAGTTTTCCTGCTTGGATTCGCGATACAGAGTTCTCCATCTCTGGAACCCTATCTAGCATTCTGGTCATAAATTCAACAGCAATTGTACTTACTTCATACATGGGTCGCATTTTATGAAGTAGGGAAATTGTTTCTGGGTGACCGACAGCATAACCAATGCGTAGACCAGCAACCCCCCAGGCTTTTGCAAAAGTTCGCGCAACAATTAGATTCTTCGAAGTTTTCGTCCATGGTACTACTGACCACTCATAGAACGGGTGGTATGCCTCATCCACTAACAAGACAGCCTCAAACTCTTCACAAACCGAAAGAATTTTTCTTAAATCCTCTGGGGAAATTACTGTGCCGGTGGGACTATCTGGATTAGGTAAGCAGACAAGTTTTGGCTGATACTGCTTAATAGATTCCAATATTTCACGCACCTGCAGACTCGGCTCACCGTTCACCATTGAGTATTCAATTGCTATCGCCGAAGCGCCAAACATTTGACAATATATGGGATACATCGCAAACGTAGGATTGGTATGCAATACAAAATCGCCATTCTCAATAAATGCTTCAAATGTAAGTCTGATAGCACCATCGCTTCCGGGCGTAAGAAGTAAAGCTTCGGGATCGACGCCAATCCATGTGGATAGTTTTCGATATAAATCCCCAGCCTCGGGGTACGTGGCGAGAGCTATGGGCGGAATTGAAGCAAGAATCTCCGCCGATACGGAGAGTATGACTGGATCTAAGTTTTCATTCTTGTCTAGCCAAAGCATTGATGATGAACGCGGTACCGAATTAAGCGCGCTTGGACGTTGCAAATCTGGATTTAGAAGTGATTGACGAGGACGAATACCCATTAGCGATCTCCCTTACATAAATATTCGTTAAGCGCCTGGTGTTGGAACTGTGTTCTCATCTAAACCGCGAATAGCTGCTCGACCCATCGCAATTGTAGCCTCCTCGGTGCTCCCACCAATATGCGGTGTTACTAAAAAACTAGGCAGAGCCAGAAGTTCTTTATCTTGCGGTGGCTCTGAGCTAAAAACGTCAAATGCCGCTCCCGCCAACCGACGACTCTTTAGAGCTTCTTTAACTGCGGCTTCATCAACAAGCCCGCCTCTCGCTGTATTAATCAAAATTGCTGATTGTTTCATTAAGTCGATTCGCGATTTCGAAAGTATATTTCGAGTCGATTCATTCAATGGAAGGTGAAGAGTAACGACATCAGAATTCATTAGGAGCTCTTCGAGACCGACTGCAAGTACTCCGTGTGCAGAATTAAATTCAGGGGAATTGACCAGATCATATGATAAAAATTTACAACCCCA
Source organism: Legionellaceae bacterium (assembly GCA_947470005.1). Taxonomy (GTDB): domain Bacteria; phylum Pseudomonadota; class Gammaproteobacteria; order Legionellales; family Legionellaceae; genus JAGVJT01. The sequence continues at coordinate 2,679 of CANISA010000108.1, forward strand.
CGGCTGGAGCAGCGCAATCACATCTTTCCCAATATTATTGCACCCAATAACGCCAATTGTACGTCCGGATAATAATCCGCCCATTTGTTGTCGCCACTTTCCAGCCAATACTTCTTGATGTGCAGACGGAACATGGCGCAACATTGAAATTGCTGACGCAACGACCAACTCTGAGACTGATCTCTTGTTTGTACCCGGAGTCCACCCTAGGCGTCTTTCATATTTCGCCATTGCGCTTAAATCAATCGTATCTAACCCCACGCCAAACTTGCCTATTACCTTCAGCTCTGGCAATTGTTGAAGCAGGTCTTCTGTAATTTTCTCAAGGCCGATAATGGCCTTGTCGTGCCCCTTTAGAAAACCAACTAAGTCTTCTCCCGCTAACTGCAATCCGGCATCATTAAAAGTTACTTGCGAATATTTCTCAAGTAACTCACTCCTTAAAGTTGAATTCTTTGAGAAAGATCGAGAGCAAACTGCCACTCTTTCTGTTCTATTCATTCTTTAGGCCACTCAGGAAATCATTGCATTGCTCCATAAAAATATCATCCGGGGGAACTTCAACTTTTTGTATTTCGCAAGTATTTGTAACAGGCAGAATTAAAACCAGGTTCTTTGCCGTATTCTTCTTATCTTTCATCAACGCTGAAAGAAAAGCCTCTTTTGGAATATTTGTAGATGAATGCTGTAAATAATTCTTCGAAAGGACTGAATGCATTCTTTGGTATTCAACTTCTGAAATCAATTGGCGTCGAGAAGCTACGCGGTTAGCGAAATCCATACCTATAGAAACCGCTATTCCGTGAGGAATTCCGAATTCAGTCGCAGCCTCAATCGCGTGTCCGAAACTATGGCCGTAGTTGAAAATATTTCTAACATTTTTATCAAACTCATCAAGTTCGATATAACGTTTCTTAATCAAAAGTGATTGCCATATATAGCCCTCAAGAACGGCTCTCTCCGTAAATAAAAGTTCATATTCTTTGGCCAGGGTGTCAAATGCCTTGCGTGAATCAATAGCATGAACCTTAAGTATTTCACCTACCCCTGATTTCATATCATTTAATGACAGCGTTGATAGAAACTCGGAAGCTACTAATACTTCACTTGGCGGATAGAAAGTGCCAATAATATTCTTAACTTTACCTAAATTTATTGAACTTTTAGAACCAATACAGGAATCGGCCTGTGCAAGAAGCGTGGTCGGAACGAATTTCCACTGAACCCCTCGGTATAAGGTGCTTGCGATAAAGCATGTTATATCTTGAATTATCCCTCCGCCAATTGCAATAAGCACCTGATTCCTTCGAAAAGAATTTGCAACTAGATTTTCCATAACTGGGATTACATTATCAATCGATTTATTACTCTCGGTTGCGTCCAAAATTATTGTGCTGCTGCGACTTAGAATTGGGTTTAGTTCCTCTTTATATATTCGGGCAACATTCGCATCTACAATAACGTGAGAATCAACTTCGAGAAGTCCTATGACTAATTCTTGAATTGAATCCGCAAACTTTACCGAATATGGACCTTTGTGCGATGCAATTTCAATTTCTTTAGGCACGAGTAAATCCACCGTCGATAGCAATATTCTGCCCGCTTGTATATGTGTTTTCGTTACTACTTAGCCAAAGTACCAAGTTAGCAATTTCCACCACCTCCGCCATTCTTCCTATGGGAACAGCTTTCAAAATATCCTCAATGCCCTTGTCTCCTAGCATTTGGTGTGTAAGTTCTGTGTTTGTAAATCCAGGTGCCACGCAATTTGCTAAAATTCCGTTTGCCGCATATTCGGCTGCAATGGAAAGAGTCAGCCCATCAAGGGCAAATTTGCTGCTTGAGTAAGAAGCGCGATGTTGCTTGCCAATCTTGCTCCATATCGATGAGATATTGACTATTCGCCCCCACCCCTTTTCTTTCATTCCAGGAATTGCTGCCTGGCACAAAGAGAAAGGGGCGAAAACATTCACTTGCTGAATCCGCTGAAACAATTCTGCGTCAATTTCCAGGAAAGGTAAGTTCTTATTTATCCCTGCATTATTGATAAGCACATCAGGTCTATTTTCTCGAATGAAATCCGCACACGCCTGAATTTGCTTTAGATCAGTAAAATCTGCCTGAAAGTAGGCATCAAGGCTGGACTGCTTCGTTGGTGAAGTCCCAGTTCCAATAACCCTGGCTCCTTTCTCTCGAAAGGCGCTTGCTATTGCTGAACCAATACCCCGAGTCGCGCCAGTCACAAAAACTGTTTTGTCAGAAAAATTTAACATTTTTAATGTCTCAAACGCCATTTATTAGTCGTAGGAGATAGTTGCCAAGTAAGTGATCTAATATCATGTGTGCGTCCTCAGCCGGTCCATATTCCTTAGGGCCAGTAGGAACATGAATTCCCTCATCTGCCATTTCTTTCATTGCGCCACCGGTAAAAGCAGTTATCGCTACCGTCTTGATGCCGTTTTCCTTCGCATATTCGAATGCTTTTAGTAGGTTCTTAGAATTACCAGATGCCGATATGGCTACAACAATGTCTCCGACTTTTCCAAGTAATTGCAGCTGTCGGGAAAAAATGTCGTCGAACCCGAAGTCATTTCCAATTGCCGTAATGATTGCCTGATTATCAGTAAGGCTGATTGCGCGGAAGGGCTTATCGTATGAGTTTGTACCTACGGCAATGTCATTCGCAAAATGGCTTGCGGTTGCAGCGCTACCACCGTTTCCTATGAAAAAAACCGAAGCCCCACGCTCTCTCGCATCAAGAAGCGTTTCAGCGAATCTTCCAATTTCTTTCCTATCGATGCCCTTAAGCACCTCTGTCAGATATCCTAAGTAAGCGTCAGCAAAAGAAACTGGGTCCGATGTGAAAATTCGATCTAAGTTATTCATGAGCTGCTTTCATCTGGATTCGGAATAGAGTATCTCTTACGCCATTGAGGATCTGCATAGTAAATCTTATAGACCAATTTCATAGTATTGAGCGCATCCAGTGACGAACTGCTTGTAATGGGCTTGTTTTGCATGATGCAGTCGGTAAATCTACTGATTTCTTCCTCCCACGAGGGGTCGTTATCGTAATGAATAACCTTCTCTTGCGGATCGCCTAGGTCATTCTCGTGATCCACTTTGACAACTGTGAGAGTTTCGGCACCGTAACTCTTGGTGCCCGACAAAATACCCTCCAAA
>CANISA010000109.1 GCA_947470005.1 Legionellaceae bacterium
ATTTTAGTTATTTTTGATGAAGTTATGACGGGATTTGGGCGCACAGGTACCTCGTTTGCGCTGGATCAAATAGGCCTTACGCCTGATTTTTTGTGTGTATCCAAGGGGATTACGGGTGGTTTTTTACCGCTGGCCTTAACCATCACTACCGAGGCGATTTACCGTGCGTTTTTGAGTGATGATTGGCACCATGCGTTCGCACATGGGCACTCGTACACAGCAAACCCCATTGCGTGCGCGGCAGCGGTCGCGTCCCTTGAGTTGCTTTGTCATAAGGACCTACAACGCGCAATAGAAGCCATTCAGGAGGCGCATCAAGAAGGATTGGCTTATTTACAGAGAAAATGCCCTTGTGTTGAGAAAATCAGATTGCGTGGGACGATCGCTGCATTTGATGTCAGCAGCACGGATCCGGACCATCTGAATGCTTTCTTAAAAACGGCATTTTTGAGCGAGGGTTTGTTGATTCGGCCACTGGGCAATACGGTCTATTTGTTGCCACCTTATTGCACCACGCCATCGGAGCTCCGAGCCGCGTATCAGACGATTCGTGACGTGCTTTCTTGTTTAGAAAAGCCTCCGCTCACGCGCGGGTGTCCTTGAAGATCAGGCCAGTATTGAATGGATTGGTAGTTGGATGCCTGAAGGCGCTCAGCAACCGCTTCTGCTTGTAAGGACCCATGTTCCAAGAGCAGTAGCCCACCCGGGTGTAAGTATTGTTGACTGGTTTGGATAATATGACTCAAATCGTCCAATCCCTCCGGGCCACTGGTTAAGGCGCTTTTGGGTTCAAAACGAACATCGCCTTGACTTAGATGCGGGTCATTTTCTGCAAGGTAGGGGGGGTTAGACACAATGGCGTGAACCTGCTGCATGGGGACTGATTCAAACCAATTGGATTGCATGAAGGTGACGTTATGGAGTTGAAGAAGACGTGCGTTGTCTTTGGCCATTTTTAACGCAGGCTGACTGATATCGCATGCGAGGATTGTCCAATGTGGGCGAGCCGACGCGAGTGCGAGTGCGACTGCGCCTGAGCCAGTGCCTAGATCTAAGACGGACGCGTGGTCTTGGTTTTGGAGCAGTGATAAGGTGAGCTCGACGAGTAATTCTGTTTCAGGTCGAGGGATTAACGTGTCTTCGCTTACCCTCAGTGGAAGAGACCAAAATTCGCGTGTTCCGACTAAATAGGCAATGGGCATGCCATGGAGGCGCTTGGATAGGTATTGTTCGTAGGCGTCTAACGTTTCGTCATCGAGGGGATCGGTTCCGTGAGCGTATAAAAACGAGCGAGATGTATTGAGTGTATGGGCGAGCAAGAGCTCAGCATCGATACGGGCACTTGGGCTCGTGGTTTCTAAACGGATGCGTGCGTTATCGAGTGCGGTTTTGATGCTAGTCATGCGGGCTTAATTCAGCGAGTAATTCGGCGTGGTATTCACGTTTTAAGGGATTGATTACGAGAGAAAGATCGCCCGCCATGACGTCGCTGAGTTGATAAATGGTTAAGTTGATTCGATGATCGGTCAACCGGCCCTGTGGAAAATTATACGTACGAATACGCTCTGAGCGATCGCCCGTGCCGATCAGGGATTTACGTATTTGAGCCTGCTCTTGGCGTTGCTTTGTTTGTTCTGCGTTTAATAGCCTGGTTTTTAACAACGCCATCGCCTTGGCGCGGTTTTTATGTTGAGAGCGCTCATCTTGGCATTCCACCACGACGCCGGTGGGTAAATGGGTGATTCGAATGGCTGAGTCTGTTTTATTGATGTGTTGCCCGCCCGCCCCAGACGCGCGATAGGTATCAATGCGGAGTTGATCGCTGCTGATTTCAATGTCATTAATTTCATCCACTTCGGGCAATATGGCAATGGTGCACGCGGAGGTATGAACACGTCCTTGCGATTCGGTTTCTGGAACGCGTTGCACACGGTGTGCACCGGATTCGAATTTTAATTGAGCGTAAACGCCTTGGCCACTGATGCGAGCAATGACTTCTTTAAATCCACCATGCTCCCCATGGCTTGCGCTGATGATTTCGGTTTGCCACCCTTTGGTTTCAGCGTAGCGGCTATACATTCGAAATAAGTCACCTGCAAAAATGGCGGCTTCATCTCCCCCTGTGCCGGCACGTACTTCCAAATAGATGTTGCGTGCATCGTCTGGATCTTTGGGTAGAAGATGTTCCTGCAGGGCTTCATCCAATGTTTCAACAGCGACAATGGCGGTCGCCCGCTCATCGGCGGCAAGGGCGGCTAGCTCCAGATCGAGGCCTTTGATCAGCTCATCGAGTGAGTCAAGGTTGGCGTTAGCCTTTAAATAATCAGCGTAACAGGTGGCGATGGGTTCAAGTTGCGCATATTCTTTGGACAACGCTTTAAATTTGTTTTGGTCGGCGATCACGGAGGCGTCGGACAGCAACCGGCTGATTTCCTCAAAACGCTCCACCATTTGTTCAAGTTTTGATTCAAGTGATTTCTTCATGAGAGAGAGGATCCAGTGGAGAGTGATAAAGATAGTGAGCGAGATCCAGTAGTTCATCACGGTCATCAGAAGCGGCCTGTCGCAGGCCAACGGTGGGGATGTGCGTTAATTTATTGACTAATCGCTCGCAAAATTCAGTTAAAACACTGTACTGACATTGTCCTAATGAGAGTTTTTGTGTGGCGCGTTGTAATTCGTGTTGCGCGAGCCCTTGCATTTGGCTTCGGTAATCGCAAATCACATGGTTGGCCCGCAGTGAGCGATGCCAGCGAATGTAGGCATCGAGTTCGCAATCAATGAGTTGTTCCGCGAGGACGGCGGCGGTACGTCGTTTGGTCAATCCTTTTTCAATCGTGACGTGTAAATCATCGATGTTAAATAAATGAACGGATTCTAACTCAGCCACATCTGCTTCAATGTCGCGAGGGACCGCTAGATCGAGGAAAAACATGGGTGCTTGTTGGCGGTGAATCAACGCGTGCTCGACCATGGTTTTGTTGATGAAAGGCAGTGGGCAGGCCGTGGCTGAAATCACTACATCAGCTTTGGGCAGGTGGTGTGGAATGTCGCTGATGGTTAAGGGGGTGCCGTTTAGTTTAGAGGCTAATTGTTGTGCGCTTTCAGGTGTGCGGCTGGCCACGGTGAAGGCCGTCACCCCTTGTTGTTGTAAATATTTAGCAACAAGGGAGGCCGTTTCGCCTGAACCAATAATAAATACGCGCAGTGCCGGAACGTCTGAAAAACGTTGACCGATGAGTCGTACAGCGGCAGATGCAACGGAGACGGGGTTGTTACCAATCCCACTTTGGTGCCGAATCCGCTTGCATGCGCGAAAGACATAAGGAAAAACAAGCCGCAAATGACGCGTCACCGCGCCGCATTTCACCGCGTCTTGGTACGCGTGTTTCATCTGACCTAAAATTTGAGGTTCACCGAGCATCATGGAGTCCGCGCCACTTGCTACACGTAACGTGTGCCGAATGCCATCGTAGCCATCGTATCGATAGAATGACGACGCGAGGGATGCAATGGGCACGTCGTATTCGTTGGCGAGCCAAGGCAGGAGGATTTCAGGATCGTCCGTTTCACAATACAGCTCCGTTCGATTACACGTGGACAACACGATTGCTTCATGCACCGTAGGCAGGCATAGCAAACGCGACAGTCGTTTCTCGTGCGCGTCAGCCTGTCGCGCCATTTTTTCACGCAGGGCGAGGGGAGCTGTTTTATGATTAATACCGCAGGCAACAAAGGCCATGAATGGGAAGCCAGTAACAAAGTAAGTGAAGCATCATAGGTGAATTATAAACGTTCCAGGCTCTAACTCCAAGCATGAAACAGATGCATGAAGGGCTTCAGCAGCTTGGCACTCAACGGCTGCTTCACGTACAGTGTCAGTTCGTACGTTTTGTATGTCTCGCGCTGCTCGTCTAAATAATCATCACTGGTTTGCAGAACATCCACAAGGCCTAAGCCAAATGCGTCGATGGCTAACCAGTGCTCACCGGTTGCGACCTTCTCAATGTCCACTTGTTTGCGGTTGGTTAGGATGTAATTTCTGAAGATGGTGTGAATTTTTTCAAGATCTTGCTGGAATTTTTTGCGCCCTGACTCGGTATTTTCACCAAACACCGTGAGGGTTCGTTTGTATTCACCGGCGGTTAATAATTCCACATCGATGTTATTTTTTTTCAGCAAGCGGTGGAAATTGGGGAGTTGCGCCACAACCCCGATGGATCCAATGATGGAAAAAGGAGCGGCCACGATTCGATTGGCAACGCAAGCCATGAGGTAGCCGCCGCTTGCGGCTATTTGGTCGATGCAGACGGTCAACGGAATATTTTTATCACGTATGCGCTGCAATTGTGCCGCGGCAAGCCCGTAGCCATTGACCGAGCCTCCAGGGCTGTGGAGACGCACCACGACGTTATCTTTTTCCGTGGCGACCGATAAAAGAGCCGACACTTCGTGACGCAATTGCTCAACTTGTGAGGCCATAATGTCCCCTTTAAAATTCAACACAAAGCAGGAAGGGGGCGTTGTTTTGTCTTTTTTCTTTTTTTCGGGTTTTTTCCCCGTTATTTCTTTTTGAATGTGGTGTTTGATGTCATCACGGTGTTCATCCAGTGATTGAATCTGCACCGTGTCCTTATTCTTAGGCTTTCGCCCAAGGGACAATACACCGGCAACGAGAAGCAAGATGGCGATGACGAGCGTGAGTGACTCTAAAGCAAACAGGCCGTATTGTGAAAGAAAATGCATGGGTTACCTTGAGAATGCGAGAGCGGTTATTATAGCGTGATAAAAAGCAGTTGCAATCGCCTAGCTTCTCGAAGGCGCGGGTGAATATCATCATTTTGACTATACAAACTAAAAAGAAGGCTAGACACCTTCTTTTTAGTTTGAGGACATGCGCAGGGTTAAATCGAGTTTTTTTCTTGTTTGTTTTTTCAAGAGAGCCGGCTATTCAACATCGTCGCTATATCTTTCGTGAGCAGTTCTTTCTGAGCGACGTCCACGATCAGCATGCATTTTCCTAAACAAGATGCCATGCCATGGAAAAACCGTCCTTCTTTGACGTGTCCATGTGTTTGAGTGGATGCGATGGCCTGACTGATTTCATCCAATGAATCGGCAGAACGCAGGTGTTCAATTAATTGTTTTGCTTCTTCTATTTTTTGGGTTGTTAATCGCATATTTCTAAAAATTATCGTCATCCATGACGGTTTAAAGTGACCCTGATGGTTAATTAATCCGCGAGACTGAATGTATTTTTCTACTTGTTTTATACAGCTTTCTTTACTATTTTCGAACGTAATGGGTCTTTCTTCTTTAAGGATTTTCCGACCTTCCCTGACTTCTTCTGGTGTTTGTCCGGCCATGGCCTTATCAACAAGGGCGTTGAGTGCTCCGTTGACGAGTTCCACACTGGCTTTTTGTTCTGCTACGGCTGTATCCACTTCGCCAAGGACATCAAGTTGACCCTGTGGGTCATATGCTTTTGCTAATTTTTCAACGAGCAATGGATTATCTTTTAAAAAGCTAAGGTCAAAAATATCAGGACGATTTGATGTTATAAATAATAATGCCTTAACGGTGTCAACCGTATGGGGGCACCCCCCGACCATGGTTTTACATTCGTTCAAAAAGGGAATGTAGGAGTTATGCAGCTCTTTCCAAGCATCGAGACTTGTCATGCTCTTTTTTCTACGTCCAAAATGTGCTTCTTCTCTTTTTTCCATTTGCAATGCCATGCCTATATCCACGCAGACGACCTGACCACGGGGCGTGGTCACAAAATTTTTCGGGGCCGTTGCATCAACAACAATTCGTCCAGATGAATTAAAAATATC
>CANISA010000110.1 GCA_947470005.1 Legionellaceae bacterium
CCCAACCGCCCACGGATAGATGATAACATTATCAATACTTTTTACGTACTGTTCTCGGCTAAAGCAGACCGCTTCGCAATCACCAAAATCATGCGCGAGTGTTTTTAAGGTTGATAAGTGACGCCCCTCCACCACGTTGGCGCTTTTTATTTCGATGAATAGAATGTTCTGACCAGGTCGCTCAACGACCAAATCAATTTCAGCATCATCTTTGGTCGCCAAATAAGAAAAGCGATAATTACGATGACGATAACTTGCCAATTGTATACATTGATTAATGATAAAATGCTCAAACGCATCACCAAAAGCTGATGTGCTTTCCATCAATGGGATTTCAATTAACCGCATGAGAGCCCTCACCACGCCTGTGTCAAAAAAATAAAACTTTGGCTTTCTGCTGAGCCGCTTACGAAACGAATGTTGGAATGGGTGCAAATAATATCCAATTAACGTGTCTTCCAAAATCGAAAAGTAATCTTGCACCGTATAATCAGAGACCCCAACATCTTTTGCAATGTTTGAAACATTGATCTTTTTCCCATTGCTCTGTGCAGCAACCTCTAAGAAATAACGAAACGGGGCCAAATCGCGCACATATTTTTCAGCCCATACTTCTTCTTTCAAATACAGATTGACATATGTTTCTAAGAAAAGCTGTTTATCTAGATCGCTGGTCAATTCAAATAGTTTTGGCAACATGCCATATTGCATAGCATCAGACAGATTAAATTGCTCTCCAACCTCTAGGTAAGTGAGTGGATAAAGATGATACAATAGCGCTCTGCCGGCTAATAAATTGGCACCGCCATGTCTTAATTTTTTGGCGCTGGAACCTGTGAGAATGAATATTGTATGGGTCGTCTCTATCAGATCATGAACAATATCCAACAGTTTAGGTAGTTTTTGAATTTCATCAATAATGACATAAGACTGCGTATCTGGCTGTGCTCTGACAATGTCGCCCAATGCGTCTGGATTCCGTGCAAACTGATTTTCGCTTCTGGCCTCCAATAAATTAATCATCAGCGCATCTTGAAGCCAGGGCAAAGATTTCAGCAGCGTTGTCTTCCCCACCCCGCGCGCACCAAATAAAAAAACACTCTGTTTTTCGCTGAGCTGTATCAATCTCTCAAACATGTAGGCGCCATTTTCATATGGTATTTTAGAAATTGTACGCCAATTTATAAAAACATCAATAAAAGTGTCGTGTAAACAGCGACGATAATTAAGCCATGGCTTCTTCAGCTCTTTCCTCAAGAAGAGAAAAACCCGCAGCAATTGCATCTCGTCTAAACATTTTAACGGTTTCCAATGAGTACTCATCCAGGCATTTACCAACTAATTCCAGTTTTTTCAAAACATCCGGAGTTACGGTAATAATATGGCAACCAATTTCATCAGCTTGAAATACATTGAGTAATTCGCGCGGGCTTGCCCAGATTAATTCTTGATCGGGGAAACGTGACATCAGCTGCACGGCCTCAGACATGAGTGGCACTGGGTCTCTTCCTGTGTCAGCGATTCGACCAGCAAACACTGAAATATTGGCAGGAACCAAATGACCAATGGCCAAGCTTACTTCCTGTACTTGTTTAAGCGTCATCAACGCCGTCACATTTAATTTAACCCCGGCCTCTGCCAACTGATGCACTAAAGGCACACTGGAGTCCCCTCGCGTATTCGTAATCGGGATCTTAACGTAAACATTATCGCCCCAACTTGCTATCTCTAAGGCCTGTCGGTGCATGGTCTCAAAATCGTCGGCAAAGACTTCAAATGAAATAGGACGATCAGTTATCAGTGATAAGATTTGCTTAGCAAATGCTTTGTAGTTAACAATCCCAGCTAGACGCATCAGCGTCGGGTTTGTTGTAAAACCTTTGATGTATGATTTTTGGTACATCGACAGCATGCTATTTTTATCCGCTCCATCAGCAAAAATTTTTACTTTTAAATTTAAATTAGATGACATGCTTTGCTCTCCCGGGTTATTGCTGGTTGATGATCCAATCAGCCGCATCTTCTAAAGTAGTGGTGATAAAATCTGGGTTATTTGGTCTTTTTTCATCATATTGATAATCCAACCAAATGGTTTTGCACTGTGCGTTTTGGCCGGCATCAATGTCACGCCAGCGGTCCCCAATCATAAAACAGTGTGGTAATGACAAATTATATTTTTCTGCCGCGTAAACGAGTAATCCTGGTTTTGGCTTTCGACAAACACAGTGTTCCATGTCATCGTGGTAACAAACCAAAATTTCATCCAAGGGCAAGGTTTCCATCAGTGTTGCATTGATCGCGTCCACATGCGCTCTCGACGTTGTACCGCGCGAGACGTCCGGTTGATTCGTGGCCCCTATCAAAAAAAAACCTGCTGATTTTAATGCGACTAATGCTTGATTAACACCATGAGGAATAATTAATTCAGACAGTGTCGCAGGAGGATAAGGCTTGCCCTGTTTAATCACAGCTTGATTCAACACCCCATCCCTGTCTAAAAAAACAGCTTTATTATTCATGTTAAACCACAGATTCCCATCTCATTTGATTGGCTCGAAGCTTAGGATGAGCGACAAATAAATGCCAAATGATGCCTTGGAACGCTTCTGCGTGGGGTGTGATATTGTCCGCGTTTAATGTTGGAATTAAAACGCAAGCATCAGCTACTTTTGCGGTATACCCGCCATCGCGTCCAACAATGCCCATCACTTTGGCACCAACTGAGTTAGCATACTGCAATGCCGATACTAAATTCGGGCTCACATTTTTTTCAATGTTGCCACCGCCTACGGATAAAACCAAGATGACATCGTTCGCTTTTAAGCGACTGACCACCAGCCAATTTGAAAATACACTGCCCCATCCATCATCATTTGTTCTGGCTGTTAATTCAGACACGTTATCTGTCGGGGTGTATGCTTCAATGCCTACAATTTTCCTAAAATCATTGACCGCGTGTGACGCGTTCCCAGCACTACCACCAACGCCTAAAATAAATAATCGGCCTTCATCTTGTCGGACTTTCACTAACATGTCGACACAACGCTCAATTTGCTTTTCATCCAGTTTGCCGATGATTTCGTTTGCTTCTTCCAAATATTGCTTAATAAAGTCCATTCTTACTCCTTCAAGATAAATAATGAGCTAGCTCACCAATCCCATGATGAGATCCGTTTTCATAAAATCGCTCGCTGACTTCATAAGCTGCTAATTGCTTTCGATGCAATAACGCTTGATAGACGGGCACTAAATCATAAGGTTCATCCAACGGTACATGATCGTAAGACTGCTTACTGAAAATACTAAGGCCATAATCAATATATGACATACGTATTGTGCTCTGCTTTTTGTCATATGCAATAATATTGCCGTTTAAGAATTCAATATTGCTCGTATCCCATCGGCCTTGATTGTGAAATACCGTCATCAATGCTTCTTTTTTACTTTTGAGGAACGCGTCTTGTATGGCCGAATAATCACAGGGTAAATATGAATCACCATACATAACAAAAAAATAATCATCTAAATGAGGTAAGACTTGTTTAATCGCGCCGGCCGTACCCAGGAGTTGATCACCATCAAATTGATAAGATACGGTTAGACCAAATTGATGACCATCTCCGACGTATTCAATAATCTGCTCGCCAAGGTAGCCTAAACACATAACAACTTTTCGTATCCCCTTGCCAGCCAATAGTCGAAGTTGGTGCGCGATGAACGGTTCACCGTTAATTTGAATGAGCGATTTCGGCATACTCGTCGTCAACGGGCGTAGACGGGTTGCCAAACCGCCAGCAAGGATAACCATTGAAAATAAATCGCTCGTCATGATTGCGCAATGACTTGAGTGCCTGCAAAATCAAACCGAAAGCGCACCTCTTGTAGACCGGCTGTTCGCATGACATGACGTAGTTTAACTTTGTCATCCGTGTAAAACATCAAAAATCCGCCGCCGCCTGCGCCAATGACTTTACCACCTAATGCGCCATTTTTACGAGCCAAGGCATACCAATCGTCAATATCCGTATTGCTCATATTAGCTGCGCGCATTTTTTTATGTTCCCAATGTACATTCATCAGATCAGCAAACGCATGCAAGTTCCCGCTTTCAAGCGCTTCTTTACTTTCAAATCCCAACTCTTTGATTAAGTGCAAGTTGTTGATCATATCACTGTCTTTTTCTTTGCTTTTCTTATCCTGTTCTACCAAAATATTAGAGGCAGAGCGCGAATACCCAGTAAAAAATAATAATAGATTATCTTCCAAGTTATAAAGCGTTTCTTGATCTATTTTAAGTGGCCATGCTTCGACTTTGTTATTCGGTAAAAAATTAAAACAGGTGATACCACCATACGCTGCAATATATTGATCTTGCTTACCAATCGGTTCTTTCAACAAATTAAGCTCAATATGGCATGCTTCTTCTGCTAATTCTTTGGGGTGAATTAAATTTTTCTTTAACGTATGCAATGCCTTTAATAAGGCCGTCGTAAAGCTTCCAGAAGAGCCAAGCCCTGTGCCTGATGGAATATCGGCCATACTCGTGATTTCCAAGTGAGGGGCTGCCACACCTATATATTTTAATGCTTCACGAATAATAGGATGCTCGACTTGATCAACCGATTCAACGCGTTCTAGCTTAGAATATTTTATGATTAACTCTTGTACGAATGTTTGATGCAGCGTGATATATACGTATTTATCTATCGCAGCTGCAATTAAAAATCCACTGTGATCTTGGTAGTAAGAAGGAAGATCCGTTCCACCACCACCGAGTGAAACGCGCAAGGGGCTACGCACAATGATCATAAGTTATGATATCCTATAAATTTCTTCAACGATCTTTAATGCAGCATGGGCGTCGTGTATTCCTGCAGCAGGTTGACGTTTTTGCTTAATATCTTCGAGAAATTCTGCAAATTCAACTTTCCAAGAATCATCTGCCATGGGGTATTCCCAAATAAAGGTTTCAGGAGGTCCCATTTCCGCTGACATTTTATAAAAACTAATCCGCTCTACGCCATAACTTCCGCCTAGGCCATTAATATCAATTTTGCCATTACGCCCATAAATTTCAAATGAAAACGTATTTTTCCACTCCGTGCAGCTCGCATGCAAAAAAGCAACTTGTTTGCTGGGTGTTTTGAGCATTAAAAAGCCGTTGTCCTCAACGGGCATGTCCCAGTAATACGTGTGCGCATAACCTTGGATGTCAGAAAAATCACCTAAAAATAGACGTGCCAGATCAATTAAGTGCACCCCTTGATCAATCAGCTCACCCCCACCGGATAATTCCGGTTTCGCACGCCACTCATTATCATAGCCAATGCGTCCACCGTGTCCATATCGAGCCCTCAAAAACATCAGATCACCCAATGCATTTTGATCAACTAATTCTCGCGCTTTCCGAATTGCACGATGATATCGATGATTAAATCCGACGCGAATCAGTGCTCCTGTTTGATTAGCCGCCGCTATAATGGGCTCCAGTTCATGGGCTAGTCGCGCGGCAGGTTTTTCAACGAGCACATGCTTACCTGCCTGTATCGCTGCCAAAGAAATTTCAGCCAAGGTCACGTGCAACGTTGAGATAATAACAAGTTCAATATCGGGACGATTGATTACATCTTGCCAATTTGTATAAGCCATACAATCTGGAAACTGAGAGGACAGTGCTTCTGCTTTATCAAGCGCATGATCAACGCAGGCCACTAAACGGCATCCTGCTAGTGTTTTTGCGCGCTTTTGACCGATAAACCCACAACCAACAATGGCAATATTCACGCGTGTTCATCCCAATTTTGCCCGCGATCTTTAGGTATAATGCGCCGTAACG
>CANISA010000111.1 GCA_947470005.1 Legionellaceae bacterium
TGCCCCCCGCGCCAATAACCGCAACGCGTGCGCCAGGAATACGCGTCCCTTGAATCACCTCAACATAAGTCATCACCGAGGCGTGATCAATGCCCTCGATCACAGGGATCAGCGGCAGAACGCCCGTTGCGAGCACCACCTCATCAAAACCCTTCAGCATGGCGAGTGTTGCGTCCGTATTCAGACAAACCTCGACCTTGAATTTCTCTAATTGATACGTGAAATAATTAACAGTATGTTGATATTCCTCTTTCCCCGGGATATGTATTGCCAGATTGAATTGCCCCCCAAGGCTCTTACTGCGTTCAAACAAGGTCACCGCATGACCTCGTTCAGCAGCCACTGCAGCAAAGGCCAATCCTGCAGGCCCTGCGCCCACGACGGCAATTTTTTTCGGTTGATCAGCCAGTTCATACAGCAACCGCGTTTCATGGCACGCACGTGGATTCACTAAACATGAGGCTGTTTTATTGACAAAAATTTGATCTAAACAAGCTTGGTTACAGGCAATACACACATTGATAGCACGGCTTTCGCCTTGTTTCGCCTTTTCAGCAAAGCGCGGGTCGGCAAGAAAAGGCCTGGCCATGGAGATGAGATCAGCGGCACCGTCTTCCAGTAGCGCATTCGCAAGCTCCGGTGTATTGATGCGATTAGACGTAATCACTGGGATATTAATTTCGGGCTTTAAGTGCTTCGTTACTTCAGCAAAGCCTGCCGCAGGCACCATGGTCGCAATCGTGGGGATCCGTGCTTCATGCCAGCCTATTCCGGTGTTCATTAACGTAGCCCCTGCCGCTTCAATCGCCTTCGCGAGCAAAACAACCTCTTCCCAACTGCTGCCCTCTGCAATCAGGTCCATCATTGATAAACGATAAATAATAATAAAATCAGCGCCCACCGCTTCACGAACAGCGCGCACGACCTCAACAGGGAAACGCATGCGTTTCGCGTACGTCCCGCCCCATTCATCGTCGCGTTTGTTGGTGTGCGCCACAATAAACTGATTGATCAAATACCCTTCGCTGCCCATGATTTCAACCCCATCATAGCCTGCGGCTTGAGCGAGTCGTGCGGCGCGCGCAAAATGTTGGATGGTCTTCATCACTCGGCGCGCACTCATCGCCCACGGTGTGCAGGGGCTGATGGGTGACTTCAGCCGAGAGGGCGCGACAATAAAGGGATGGTAGCCATAGCGGCCGGCATGCAGGATTTGTAAGGCAATTTTTCCGCCTGACTCATGTACCGTGTGCGTGACAAGCTCGTGACGGTGTTGCTCCCGTGATGACGTCAGTTTTGCCGCAAAGGGAGACAGCCGACCCGCACGATTAGGCGAAAAGCCACCCGTAACAATCAGACCAACCCCCCCCAGCGCACGCTCTCGATAAAAGGCCGCCAACCGCTGCAGGCCTTCTTTTTCTTCCTCAAGACCCGTGTGCATCGAGCCCATGATCAATCGATTTTTCAGCGTGGTAAACCCTAAATCCAACGGCTGAAAGAGCGCCTTAAACGGGGTGTTATCGACAATTAATTCCATGTAATTTCACTATAACTATTTAACCAATGAAAAAGCGCGTGCGCGCGTGGCCATGCCCCTGACGCGCCGTCTCTGCGCGTTTAACCTGATGAGCGTGTTCATTCGTGCGCACAAACAGCTGAGTATAATAGAGTTTACCCGCACGATCGCGAACAATCCCAATTCCCGTTAAATTATAACGCCCGACAATGTTTTGACGATGCCCGGGACTCTTAATCCAACCATCAACCACAATTTTTGCCGTTTTGTAATTATATGCAACATTTTCGGCCCCCGCGTTGGCGTACTGGATATCATGGTAGAGATGACCAATGCGTTGGTTAAATCCCGTATGACCAAAAGGAACCGCATGATTCGCCATCGCTTGACTGTGTCCTCGTGCTTCTCGTGAAGCCGCTGCATTCATCGCCAAAGGAGACAAACCGCGCGAAGCACGGTATTGATTAACCTGCTTCAACACCTCCACGGCCATCGTATCCGTCGAACCAGCCACATCTGTCGCCCACAACGCCTGAGGAACCAACATCATGGTACTTAAAACTAAAAGAGCACTTTTTACCCCAACCATCATTTTTTTCATACAACCACTCATCATGCTACAGATTCATTAAACGGATCGCGAAGGATGATCGTCGAATCGCGCTCCGGTCCCGTGGATAAAATATCAATCGGGATATCCAGCAACGCCTCAAGGCGCCGAACATAAGCCAAGGCATTGGGCGGTAGCGCATCAAGGCAGGTTACATCCGCAGTCGATTCAGACCACCCTGGCATATCTTCATACACTGGCTCTAACCCTTCATAATCATCCGCCGCTTGGGGTGGATAGTTAAGCCGTGCCCCGCTCGCATCACGATACCCGACCGCAATACGCACGGTTTCTAAGCCATCCAACACATCTAACTTGGTTAAGCACAAACCCGTTAAACTATTTAGCTCAATGGAACGCCGTAGCAATACCGCATCAAACCAACCGCAACGACGCGGACGGCCCGTGACCGCACCAAATTCATTTCCACGTGTCGCGAGTCGTTGACCTACGTCATCATGCAGCTCCGTAGGGAACGGTCCTCCGCCGACACGTGTGGTATAGGCCTTGGTTATCCCCAACACATAATCTAAATAACGCGGTCCAAATCCTGCACCATTGCTCACACTGCCCACACAGGTATTCGACGACGTCACAAACGGATAGGTGCCATGATCAATATCTAAATAAACCCCTTGTGCTCCTTCAAACAAAATAGCATCGCCTTGCCTGCGATGAGCATGCAAGCGAGTCGTCACGTCCGCCGCCATCGGTTCCAACGCCGCAGCCCAACCCTTGGATGCTTCAATGACATCATCCAGAGGTACCGCGGGTTGTTGATAATAGTGGGTCAACAAAAAGTTATGATAGGCCAGCAATTTTGTTAGTTTTTCAACCCATTGATCATAACGAAATAAATCGCTGACTTTCAATGCACGCCGGGCCACTTTGTCTTCGTACGCAGGTCCAATTCCACGTCCGGTGGTCCCAATGACGGTCCCCCCTTGATGCGTTTCACGCGCTTTATCGAGCGCCACATGAGACGGCAAAACCAACGGACAAGCAAGACTCACATGCAAGCGAGGGCGTACATCCACCCCTTTGGCTTCCAGCTCAGCAATCTCATCCAGCAACGCCTGGGGCGAGACCACGACCCCATTACCAATATAACATTGCACTTCAGGACGCAAAATTCCTGAAGGAATGAGCCTCAAAACGGTCTTTACCCCATTGATCTTTAAGGTATGGCCCGCATTGTGCCCTCCTTGATAGCGAACCACAACGTGGGCATTTTGTGTCAGTAAATCAACGATCTTACCCTTGCCTTCATCGCCCCATTGTGTTCCCACAACAACCACATGCTTACCCATAATGCACTCTTATCTCAAAAATTAATAAAAAATGAACGCCCTAATTCTTGCTGCTCACACCCGTTCCTTTTGTCAGTCCGTGCTTAAAGTACTCAAAGAATGCACTGCTTTGATCCAGCACCAAAATATCTTGTTTACTAGTAAAGCTTCCAACATATGCTTTTAAACTACGATAGAACACAAAAAAATCACCGTTCTTACCATACGCATTCGCGTAAATTTCAGCCGCCTTTGCCTGCCCACGCGCACGCGTCACTTGGCCTTCGCTGCGCGCTTTTGCCAACAAAATAGTTACCTGCGCATCCGCCGCCGCTTGAATTGCTTCTCCCTCAGCTTGCCCGTCAGCTCGATGACGATTTGCAATTTTTTGCATGTCTGCTCGCATACGTTGATAAATGGCATTGCTCGTGTTTGCCGGTAGCTCAATCCCTTTGATGCGCACATCCACGACATGAATACCCAACTGACCGGCTTGCTGCTCTGCATGCTTACGCAAAACGTCCATCATGTTATCACGACCGCCTGACACCAAATCAGAGATCGTACGCCGACCAAACTCCGCCCGCAAAGACGTGTTTAACTGCTGCTCAAGCAAGGTATCCGCCTTGAATTGATTGCCTCCCGTCGCTTTAAAATAATGTGCCAAATCCTCAATGCGCCATTTGACATAATAATCAACGATGACGTCTTTTTTCTCTTTGGTCACAATACGCGACGATTTGATATCCAACGTTTGTATTCGTGTATCGAAGATACGCACGGTTTCAATGAACGGCATTTTTGCGTGCAAACCTGGATCAAGAATTTTCACTTTATCTGTTGCTGCGTCGTTAACCAACCGCCCCAACCGCAGAATAATACCATGCTGACCCTGTGTTATTGTAAATAAACTAGTCAATAGTAGGAGCAACACCAAACAAGCAGACATCCCTACAAGCACTTTAATTGCTTTCATTAATCGCTCCTCCCCAGAGGTTCTGTGCGTCTTGTCGTCTCACGTCCATCCAACAAAGCATTCTCCATGTCCGGCTTATGCTGCGTATTTTGATTCAGCACGGCATCAGTGTCTCGTTTTAATTCATCCGGACGAGCCGCCAATTTGTCCAAAGGGAGATACAGCATATTACCCGCTTTACCATCTACAATAATTTTGCTGCTCTGGCTAAGGACCTGCTGAAGAGCATCTAAGTACATACGCTCTCCTGTTACCTGAGGCGAACGAATGTATTCTGGAAGGATAGCTAAAAACTCAGCCACATCACCGGTTGCTCTCAACACGACTTGCGCTTCATAGGCCCGCGACTCCTCGGCGATCCGCTTCGCATTCCCCTCGGCAATTGGCACGACACTCGCTTCGTAAGCTCTTGCTTGCTCTTTAAACCGTTTTTCATCCTCTTGGGCTTTAATCGCGTCATCAAACGCATCTTGCACATTTTCAGGTGCGCGCGCCGGTTGTGGCGACACATTCACAATCTTAATTCCGGTTTTATAGCCTTCCAAAATTTTGATCAACGATTCTTGAACACTGCTTCCCCACGCCTCGCGCCCTTCAGTAATGATTTGATCTAACCGGGTCGTTCCAACCACTTGCCGCAAGGCGCTTGATGTCGCTTGCTGCAAGCTTTCTTCCGGGTCAGATACATTAAAGAGGTAATCTTGCAGATCGCTGATTCGATATTGTACAACGACTGCAACCGACACCAGGTTTTCATCTTTTGTGAGCATTTGCGCCGAATAGGAATAATCAGCGACCCGGTCCACGTTGACGACCATTTTGGATTCAATCATCCGCGGGATCCAGTGCGGCCCAGAGCCCACTGTTTCAACGTATCGACCTAAGCGAAGAATAGCCGCTTGCTCTGCCGGATCAACAATAAAGATACCTGATAAGGCCCACAAGACCACGATCGCAAAGCCCACCAGCAGCGCAAAAATCCCGCCGCCACCATTGGATAACGGCTTATCAAAGGACGGTTTTCCACCTGACATCATTTTTTTGAATTTAAGTTGCAAACGTTTTAGCGCTTCATCGAGATCGGGTGGCTGGCTTTTACCCCGCCATGGATCATTGTCTTTGTCCGGCCCATTCCATCCCATTCCCTACTCCCCGCCCTATCAAACCAAAGTAGGATTTTAGGGGGGATGAGGTGTTTAAGCAAGCAAGAGACGCTGCTTTTATTTTGTAACACCCTACGTCATCCCGAACGAAGTGAGGGATCTCCAATCGGTAGCACTAGGAGTTAGGGCCTGTTGACATTTGATCCCCCGCCGGCGACGTGCCGCGGTTTATCCGCGGCATCCAGGAGATGCTCGTATCATGAACAGATCTCTTCATATAAATCGCGCCACATTGGATTGAATTCTTCGATTAA
>CANISA010000112.1 GCA_947470005.1 Legionellaceae bacterium
CATGATCAAGTGCGCTTGGTGACACCACAAGCGGCCATCGCGCTAGGCAGTGATTACCTGGTGGTTGGGCGTCCCATTACGACAGCCGTTGATCCAGCGCGTCGCGTTCGTGAAATCATGCAAGCGGTTTCTTAGCATGCGCGCGTATTACCTACACCACATGGGAATTGAGCGCTGGGTGCTTCGTCCACCGCGTGTTCAGATAAAAAAAGCGAATCATGACTCGCTGATGGTGATTTGTAATAATCAACATGGTTTTTTTGAGGGCAGAGCTGGTGTATTGTTTTCTCGCATGCTTCAGAGCATTGGTTTATTGCCTGAGCAGGTGTATCTGACGACGGATGGGGAACTGTTGAACGAAGAAATTGCACGCGTGAAGCCACGAGCGATTTTAAGGTGTATTTCTCTACGTGAGGGAGAGGTGGACGTGCAAAACACGCCCGTAGTGACCAGTTATCATCCTGCGCACTTGCTTCAATACCCTGCAGATAAAAAACAAGCCTATCGCGATCTTTTGCGTGTACAACAGCTATTAACACCATGCACATCACACGAGCGCTCGGTTTAACATTGATTGAGCTACTCATCAGTCTCGCCATCATGGCGACTGTGCTGTGTTTTAGCGTGCCTCTGTTTCACTCCATGCAAACACAACATGACCGAAACCGACTAATCAACGACATCACCAACGTGCTTCAATTCGCAAGGCTTCAGGCTTTCCTTCGTGGTAAAACGCTGGTGCTTAGTCCACTGGATTCAGTGAAAGATTGGTCGTATGGCATGCATTTGTTTGTTAGAGAGGGGAATTCGTTGCCACCTCAAAATAAAGAAGAACTGCATGAATGGCGCTGGAAGCCTGGTGGCACACACCTAAGTTGGCATGGTTTTCAATCAAAAGACTATTTAGTTATTGATTCGGATCTCAGTCGGCTTGCACTCAATGGGTATTTTTTGATGGAAGAAGGAGGGACGTTGCCTGAAAAAATCACCGTAAATCGTTTTGGTCGTATACATGGTTGATTTCGTTTGATGAGGATCAGTATTTGCTTGAGCAAGTGTCAGTTTTAGTGGCTGGGCTCGCAGTGAGTGAGCAACCTAGGGATTTGTTGCGTTGCCTTAACGTGAAGTTAAAGAGACAAAACCGGACGATCACTTGCCGTTTCATCATTCTCATCCTCATTCAGATCTTGCTCCGTTAGTTGGACTGTTGTTGGTGTGTTATTCGTATTAAAAAACGGGTGTTTTGAGCATTTTTTAATTAGAATAGGCGCGATATTTACGGTTAAACTCACTGTACAGAGTGCTGTCGCAATTAGATATTGCACCGCCGTTTTCGTTTGTTCTACGCCAGTACTTGATACGCTGTTGACCTGATTGTAGGGAGCAAAGCATGCAAAAGCAATGCTAATTGGAAAAGCTGAAAAAGCGGCAATCCCACTCGAAAGCCCCGTGGCCAGACCCACTTTGTCCGGTAATTCTTCTGCAATTTGAGCAATAATTGAGAAATTCCCAGCGCCATTGGCAACGGCAAACACGTACAGCATGAGCGTCCAGGTCAATTGATCTTTGGACAGTGCAAAGCCCAAAGAGGATACAAGCATCGTCAGTAACGAGACGTTTGTTATCGTATTGGGATTGAGCGAAAATGAATAAATACTGAGTAGTCCACGAAGTGCGGAAGAGATGAGTGACACACTTGCTATGGTTAATGTTGCATGCGTTGCGTCCATTCCTCGCGATCCAAGTGTTAATAGCCCTGTTGTTGTTATGGCTGTAAGCAAACCAAATGTAGTTGTATAGTTAAGGCATGCGAGTGCTATCTTGGTGCGCTCATCATGGGTTAGACTGCCTAATGTTTCAAAAAATGGTGAGTTAGGTGAGAATAATTGTTGTCCCATCCACGTCGCAATTTTTTTAGCTTTTTCTTTGGTTAATTGCGGGTTTAATGTGATTAATTGATCATAAACTGCATTGGACGTGAGTTGATATGTACTGATGATTCCCATTAGCGTTATTCCGGCAAATATGATGTAGGTGTTGCGCAAGCCAATTGCAGGGATTAATAACGATCGAGCCATGATGAGCGTTATTCCTGGAGCAAGGTTACTGATTCCAGCGACCAGCGCCATGTATTCGGCTGGACCTTTGCGTAATACGGAGGGTATTGTGCGTTCAATAACGTTTGGAATAATGGGGGTCGATAAGTAGGTGGAGATATTTTGTAAGTGTTTAATCCAATCCTCAGGTGTATCACCTGGTGCGGCTTTAGCGGTCAGGGTCATGCCTGCGGAGTAGGCGGCGACGCCTTTACCTGACAGTATATTGCATGTCATAAAAAGCCAATAACTCCAATCGTTTACCGTTATGGTTGATAGATCCTCAACGGTAGATAAAAGAGTGACGATGCCAGCAACACCTACAATACTCGTACAGAGTAATGCGTTAATCCCTTCTTTTCCACGACCGTAATCGGTCTCCACCGCGGCCACTACAATTCGGAGCAGGCCGCTGAGCAATAATGGCGATGCCGCAAGTGCATATCGTTGAATGGGCGTTAAGGCTGTAAATTCACTCGCTAAGGTGCCACCCATGGCATATAGAAAAAGCCCGGTGCCACAATCAACGACCCCTCCCAAAAGATTATTTAAAGGCGTGCCAGATACGCGTTCTATATCATTTATATTGTCTTGGAAGGCGACAGGGATTAAATCTAATTTATGATGTTTTTTCATTTCGGTCAAAATTAAAATATAATCGGATTTTAGTCCCATCATCAATGCATTATCTTCAAGGGTTTTAGGTTCATCTAGAGCGGCTTCTTGGTCTGGCTGGATATGACTTAACTCGATATGACCTAGCATGACAATCATCTTAGTGTATGATTTAAAGAGAACACATTATACCAGCTTAAAACAAGAAAACAATTACAAACTGACTGAATTACAGACAACTCTGATAGTTTTTATACTAAATTTTCATAATTTACTATAAATGTCACGTAGGCCGTCATTGATAGCGCGAGTGAAGCAATCTGGCTAATTTTTAGAAAAACGCAGGACCTGTTGAGTTGCCCTAATGGAATGACCTCGCGAAGTGATTGGAGATCCCTCACTTCGTTCGGGATGACGTCGGGTGTTCAATAATTCAATGTTGTTAAGCAACAGGCTTGAGTGCCAGTTCCTCTCGTTTACGCCAATTTAAAATAAATAAGGCCAGTGATCCCGCAATGATTCCCCAGAAGGCGGAACCTATTCCAAATAGCTCCATGCCTGAGGAGGAGACCAGCAAGGTGATGAGTGCGGGCTCTCGTTGTGATTCTTCGTCGAGGGCGCCTTTTAGGCTCGAGCCGATTGTGCCGATGAGTGCTAACCCGGCAATTGCCAAAATCAGCGCACTGGGAAAGGCTGAGAAAAAGGCGACCACGGTTGAACCAAAGACGGCGATTAAAAACCAACAGAGCCCGGCAAACACCGTTGCTCGGTAGCGCTGCGTGGGATCGGGATCGGCTTCTTTTCCGGTACAAATAGCCGCACTAATCGCGGCTAGATTCACCGAGTAACAACCAAAAGGCGCAAAGAGTAGCGTGGCAAAACCAGTCCAACTCACGATAGATGAAATAGGCGGCGTATAGCCTGATGCATCCAGCACGGCGAGGCCTGGAACATTTTGTGACGTCATCGTCACAAGAAAAAGCGGAATCCCAATGCTCACGAGGGTTGCGGTTGTGAAGACTGGGATGGTTAGAATAGGGGCTGCGAACGTGAGGTGAAGGTTGTCTGTATGAAACAGACCTTCTGATCCCGCGAGGATGATTCCTATCATCAGGACGAGTAAAATCACGTAGCGAGGGAAGAAACGTTTTCCAATTAAATACGTAATGAGCATGGTGCATACCAGTGCAAACTGTTGCTGCATCGCCACGAACACATTCATGCCAAAATGCAATAAAATGCCAGCGAGCATGGCGGAGGTGAGGCTGCGCGGAATACGAGTGATTAATTTTTCAAAGATCCCTGTGACACCCGCGAGGATGGTTAGAAGGGCCGAAAAAATAAATGCGCCGATTGCTTCGGGCATGGTGGCGCCGGATAAGCTGGTGATCAGCAAGGCCGCCCCTGGTGTCGACCACCCGGTTAAAATGGGCATACGATAGTGCAACGAGAGTCCAATGCACGTCATTGCGATGCTCATGCCTAACGCGAAAAGCCAGGAACTTACTTCTGCTGGTGTGGCTCCCGCCTCCGTTGCGGCTTGAAAGACCAGGACAGCTGAGCTAGTAAAACCGACCATCACGCTAATAAAGCCTGCAGCCATGTGAGAAAAAGTGAAATAATTGCGCATGCGCGGGTCCTGAAGGCGGTATTATTTTGTAAATTGTGCGCTGATTCTAACATAATTTTCATAGCGATGTGCCGAGATTTGCCCTTTATTTACGGCGTCTAATATAGCGCATCCAGGCGTATCTTGGTGGTTGCAATTGCGAAACTTGCATTGATCAATCAGCGGTTTAAATTCCCGGTAACTTTTTGCAATATGAGCCGTGCTCAGGTGCCCTAAACCAAACTCACGCACGCCCGGTGAGTCAATCAAGGCCCCACCCGTGGGAATATGGTACAGCGAGGTGCTGCTCGTTGTGTGGCAGCCTAGGTTTGTGCTGGTTGACAGGGCGCCGGTTTGAATGCCTTCTTCGTGGGGCAGAAGTCGCCCAATGATCGACGATTTACCTACGCCGGATTGCCCGACAAAAATACTGGTTTGGTTATTTAATGCATCCGCCAATGCGGCGTCTCCTTCCGCGTGATCCAGGCCCGTAAAGACGATGGGGTACAAGGGCTGATAGATGGTCTCGAGTTTTTGGCGCAGGGCTTGGGATGCTAAATCGATTTTATTCATAACAATGCATGCACGTAGGTTTAATGATTCAGCCATGACGAGGTAACTATCCAATAAAACCCAGGATAAAGTCGGCTTCGGTGCGACAACAACGCAGACTTGAGTGATATTTGCTGCAATGGGTTTCAATCGCCCGTGTGCATCAGGGCGGGCCAAAACGGATTCCCGGGGATATTGGCTGATGACTACGCCAAGATTGGGTCCTTCTGTTTGCCAGACCACCCGGTCGCCGGCAACGAGAGACTGAAGGTGAGGGCGTATGGCACAATGGATGCGTACGCCGCTTAAATCTTCAATTTCTGCACGGCGACCGAAACGTGTGATAATAAGGCCATCGGAGGCTGATTCATTCTGGGTGCTCGTGGCCGTTTCACAGTGAAGTTGTTGTTTTTGTTTGATGCGAGCAGCCTGTTGCTTGGTGATTTTTCTTTTGCTCATGTGAAGGGCAGGTTATATGCTATAACTGAATCGTACCAGATCTTGAGCTCGAGTAGGATTGTTTAATCAATGAAAATCTATTTGGTGGGTGGCGCTGTTCGTGATGAAGCACTTCAACGGCCAGTGAGTGAGCGAGATTGGGTGGTGGTGGGTGGCACGCCCGCGCAGTTATTCGCTCAAGGTTACACGCAAGTGGGCCGTGATTTTCCTGTGTTTTTGCATCCAACAACGCATGAGGAGTATGCGTTGGCTCGAACTGAACGTAAATTAGGCTCGGGGTACACGGGTTTCACGTGTGATTTTAATCCTCATGTCACGCTAGAAGAAGACTTGGCTCGGCGTGATTTGACGATTAATGCCATGGCTCTCGATCAAAATGGTGTGCTGATTGATCCCTTCAATGGGTTGGACGATTTGCAGCGGGGTGTTTTGCGCCATG
>CANISA010000113.1 GCA_947470005.1 Legionellaceae bacterium
AAAAAATGGGTAAAATAATGTTTCCAGAAATACCTGACGAAACACCCGAATCAAAAAAAAGTGGCCAAGGGTTGGCTTTACTCATTAGTCAATCAATAAAAGCACTGTCCTATCTCGAGCTGGGTATCGATAAAGCAGTCATAAAAAAACTTCTGGCTGATCTTAATAATCCAGATGTCTTGCTGTACGTAACTGATGCAGGGATGAGTACCTATGATCTCGTAGCCTTCAACAAACAGGGTGACCGCCACTGTTATCAAGTGGAATGCAATGAAGGTTTAGCCATCACATCATTGAGTAAAATAAAACCCGAAGCATTATCAGTTAATAGCCAGCAATGTTGCATAGAAATAAAGGAAAAAATCAAGTCAACCCATGAAACAGAACCGGCTCCCACCGCGCCGAGACCAAGGTAACATTAACACGACCACCTGGGGAATAACCCTTTATTTATTCTCTTTTGATTTATTCTCTTGATTTATTCTAAGGACTCTTCTATGTTGAATAGGAATTTACTCTTTAACATTCATCGTTAAAATCCACGCTAACATAATATGAGCACTCTTAGAGTGTTCATATAGAGAAATATTGGCACCTATGTTAAAAAATCTTGTCGTTATCACGTGCTTATTTCTTAATGCGTGCATGATGGTCGGTCCTGATTATAAAGAGCCGAAAACACCTGTTGCCGATCACTGGTTAAAAACAAGTCCACTTGTCAGAGAAACACCCATCCAAGACGCACAATGGTGGACGCTGTTTAATGACCCCAATTTAACGGCTTTAATTAACGAAGGCTACCACACGAACTTAACCGTTCAGAGTGCAGGCGTTCGCGTCCTGCAAGCCCGGGCACAGCTGGCTCAATCTGTCGGTGAGCTTTACCCCCAACAACAAGCATTAACAGGTAATTACCTTACTTATCGTATTGGCGGCGGCTACTTGCAGAAAGTTTTGCCTTCCAGTTTTGATGCAGCAACACTCGGCGCTGCTGCATCCTGGGAAATTGACTTTTGGGGAAAATACCGTCGAGCCATTCAAGCGAATGATGCCACGTTTCTAGCTTCACTCGCAGCCTACGACAATGCGCTCGTAACGCTCACAGCCGATATTGCAAGCGCATACATCAACATTCGAACCGATGAATCGTTGATCCATGTCACTAAAGAAAACATCCAACTGCAAAAAATGAGCCTCACGTTAACCCAGTCGCGCTTCAGAGCGGGTCAAATCAGTTTACTGGATGTCGAGCAGGCACAAACTGAACTTGCCGAAACACAAGCAAGCCTCCCTACGCTCATCAGCCAGTTACAGCATCAAAAAGACACCCTTGCCGTATTACTAGGCACGATCCCGAGTAACGTAGACGCATTGCTCGTCAAACATCATGGCATTCCTAAAGCACCACGGAAGATGGCCGTAGGCATTCCTAGAGAGGCGCTGGATAGGCGGCCAGATATTCATCAGGCCCGTCTGGAGGCTATCTCACAATCAGAATCCATTGGCGCAATAAAAGCGAATCTTTACCCCGCCTTGTCGTTAACCGGATCGTTTTCCTTCGCTTCAAATAACATTAACAAGTCATCCATCAGTGATATTTTTAACTGGTCCAGTCGAACCATCACCGCAGGGCCCGCGCTGAGCTGGCCATTGCTTAATTATGGCCAAATTACCAATGCGGTACGTATGCAGGATGCGGCGTTCCAACTGGCCTTACTCAACTATCTCAATTTAATATTAAAAGCACAGCAAGAAGTCCAAGATAATATTACCCTCTACATTGAAACAACAAAAACAGAGCAATTTCTCACCAAAGCGAATCGCTCATCCATTAAAGCCACCCAACTGACCTTAATACGTTATAAAGAAGGTGAATCTGATTACACAACCGTACTGACTGCAGAACAGCAACAACTGCGCGTACAAACATCACTGGTTAATGCAGAAGGCGATGTTCCTCTAGCGCTGATCGCATTATATCGCACGCTGGGTGGCGGCTGGCAAATACGAAAAGGGAATGATATTGTGCCTAAACAGATTAAAGAAGAAATGGCGGCGCGAACCAACTGGGGCACGTTGCTAAAACAGAAAAATCATCAGCCTATCACCACCAAAAAACAAGAAATTGAGCAACTTTATCTACCGAGCTGGTAATAAACATGGATCAAAACAGAAAATTAAAAATAGTACGAATCGCGCAAATAATGCTGGCATTCTTTATTCTCATTGATTTAGTTGTGCACTATAAAACAATGACTCATCCACCGCATTTGCCCATTCCACCTGTTATCGTTCAGCCGCCTGAATTAAAAAACATGGCTGAATACATCACGCAAACGGGGAACACGGTCGCCTATAATTCAGTCAATTTGGTTGCCCGTGTCGAGGGTTACCTCGATGCAATCACGTTTATTGATGGAACGTTTGTCAAAAAAGGAAAAGCCTTATTTACGATTGAGCCTGAATCTTACTTCGCCAAACTTCTAGAAGCAAAAGCCTCACTAGAGGCACAAAAAGCAGGCGATGCTTATTCTAAAGCGGAATATGCGCGTCAAAAACGAATGTATAAAGAAAATGCGACGTCGCTGAATAATGTGGAAAAATGGTTAGCTAAAAGCCATGAATCCGAAGCTGAGGTCGATAAAGCAGTAGCCAATGTTGATATCGCTGCGATCAATTACAGTTATACACACATTAAAGCGCCCTTTGATGGGCGAATCGGTCGCCATCTTATCGATAAGGGCAATTTAGTCGGCAATGGTGTAGCCACTACGCTAGCAACCATCGAGCAACTGGATCCGATCTATGTCTATTTCAATCTTAACGAGCTTGATTTAATTAAGTTACGTGCAGCCGCGCGCGCAGCGGGGTATGACGCTAAAAAAATCAAACAAATTCCTGTTTACGTCAGTTTACAAAATGAAGCCGGATTTAAATATGAAGGCAAACTTGATTTTATCAACACCGGTCTTAACGCCTCAACAGGAACGATGGAATTTCGCGCCCTGTTACCCAATAAAAACAATACCCTCGTGCCCGGTCTCTTCGTGCAAGTTCGCGTTGCCATCACCAAACCTGCTCAGCAGTTAACCGTGCCGGATACGGCGGTGCTGTATGATCAAATTGGCGCTTATTTACTGATCGTCGATAACAATAACACCGTTGTGTTGAGACGCATCGTGATGGGCAGTGTAGAACAAGGTCAACGGGCTATTCTCAATGGGCTGGAGGCGCATGATCGAGTCATCATCAGTGGACTGCAAAATGCAACGCCTGGCAATCAAGTTGATCCTCAACCTGAGAAGAAAGCAGAATGATTTCTAAATTTTTTATTGAACGTCCTGTATTAGCCAATGTCATTGGGCTATTTCTCGTGCTGCTTGGATTGATTGCCATCGCCATTTTACCGGTGTCTCAATACCCATCGATTGTGCCGCCAACCATCCAAGTCACAACGAGCTACCCTGGCGCTGACGCCAAAACGTTAATCAGTACCGTAGCACTCCCTATTGAACAGCAAGTCAATGGGGTGGAAAAAATGCTGTACATGCAATCCACCAGTGCTAATAACGGTACTTACTCGTTGATTGTCACCTTTGCTATCGGAACTGATCTCAACTTTGCGCAAGTGCTGGTACAAAATCGGGTGCAGTCAGCGATGGCACAATTGCCACAATCAGTGCAACAACAAGGCGTATTAGTACAGCAAAAATCCACAGCTATTCTGCAATTTATCACCCTAACGGCCAAAAACAATGAATATGATGGATTATTTCTTAATAACTATGCCGTTATTAACATGCAAGATGTATTATCGCGCTTACCTGGCGTAGGAAATGTGCTTGTTTTTGGGTCAGGTAGCTATGCGATGCGCGTCTGGCTTGATCCGAAGAAAATGTTAGCTTATTCTTTAAATCCAAGCGATGTGCTTAATGCCATCAGTGGTCAAAATAAATCCGTTTCTGCGGGCCAAATCGCCGCAGCGCCCACCACAGGCAAGCAAGCCTATCAATTTACAGTCAACGTGCCCGGCCAACGTGCGGATCAGAATGAATTTGCCAATATCATCATCAAAAACCAAGCCACAGCGCCAAATCAACAAGCAAACTCGAGCAGTAATGCCAAAATCGTACGTATCCGTGATGTAGGCCGTGTTGAGCTTGGCTCGTCGAGCTATAGTCAGCTCGCTAAGCTTAATGGCAAACCGACTGCAGCCATTGGTATCTATCAGCTTCCTGGAGCCAATGCACTCGCAGTCGCACAGGAAGTACGCAAGACCGTTGAGAAAATGGCTAAAAAATTTCCGCCTGGACTCGAATATTCCATTCCCTTTGATACGACTATTTTCGTCAAAGCATCCATCAATGAAGTCTATAAAACGCTGTTTGAGGCTGGCATTTTAGTGCTACTGGTCATCCTTCTCTTCTTACAAAACGCCCGCGCGACAATGGTGCCCACAACAACCGTGCCAGTCACCATTATTGGTGCTTTTTTTACCATATTATTAATCGGTTACTCGATTAATTTATTAACCTTGTTTGCCTTAGTCTTGGCTATTGGTATTGTCGTGGATGATGCGATTGTTATAGTTGAGGGCGTTACTCAACATATTGAACGTGGCGTTCCCCCGAAAGAATCGTCTATTTTAGCAATGAATGAACTCATTGGACCCATTATTGGCATCACATTAGTGCTTATGGCCGTCTTTGTGCCGGCAGGATTTATGCCTGGTTTAACAGGCGCTATGTACGCTCAGTTTGCATTGGTTATTGCTGCAACTGCATTTATCAGTGCCATCAATGCCATGACCCTAAAGCCCACCCAATGCGCGTTGTGGCTCAACCCCATTGATAGGGAAAAACCTAAAAACATTTTTTTTCGTACCTTTGACAAGATATATTATCCAATAGAACGTGCATACTTACGATTTATAGATAAGCTCGTGCAACGCAGCGGCTTTGTCTGCTTAATCGGGGCCCTCTTGGTTGCCTGCGCTATTTTTGGCTTAAGCCGAATCCCCACAGGTTTTATACCGATTGAAGATCAAGGGTATTTAGTGCTGAATGTACAACTACCCGATGGCGCGACCTTACATCGAACAGAAGTGCTCATGGATGAGCTTCGCACACAAGTGTCTAAAATCGATGGGATTGCAAATGTCATTGCCATTGATGGGATTTCTCTTTTAGATAATAACGCAAGTCTAGCGAATGCTGGCGTTTTGTATATTATATTTAAGGATTGGAGTGAGCGAGGCAAAACTGCAGATTTAAAAGTGCTTTATGCCAAGCTTAATGATATTGCCCAGCATACCTTAGGCGCCAACGTATTGGTCGTCGTGCCCCCAGCGATTCAGGGATTAGGATTGTCAGGTGGTTTTCAAATGCAGCTCGAATTGCAAGATGGGACCTTTGACTATCGTAAATTACAAGCCGCCACAGACCAATTGATTCAGTACGCTAATCAACAGCCCGAATTACAAAAAGTCATGACATCCTTTCGTGCTGAGGCACCACAGGCTGCAGCCCCCATTAATCGCACCAAGGCCGAATCCTTAGGCGTTTCTATTGCCGATGCCTCTGACGCATTGCAAACTTACCTGGGCTCATCTTACGTGAATCTTTTTACAAAATTTGGGCAAGTCTTTCAAGTGTACGTCCAAGCCGATGCGTCGTCACGAATGACCATTGAAGACGTACGAAATTATTATGTCAAAAACAAATCGGGTTCTATGGTGCCGCTGGGTACCCTCACTGACATCAGC
>CANISA010000114.1 GCA_947470005.1 Legionellaceae bacterium
ATCATTTTTATTTCACCAATGGGTTCATCGGTGTATTTAATTGCTCGTGTATTCATAAAATTTTCTCCCCTTACGCCAATAGCCTGCGCCAATGATACGAATTTTGTGGCCTCTATAAGTAAAACGAACGGTCATGATGCCATCAAGAACTCGAGCAAAACAGTAATATCGTAACTCATCTGCACTATGATCCAGGTCTTCTGCAATGAGACGGTTTGGATCTAGAAATGCTTGTTGTGCCTCAAAAAAAGAAACGCCATGTTTTAATCGATTTTCAGCGTTTTTTTTCTCGTCCCATTCAAAATGTGATTTCATTATTTCTAGCGCAGCACATGATACATATGTTTAACCATATTATAGTATGGTTATGGTGAAAAAGAAATAGGAAGTTCCATGAGTTGAAATATGTGTGTTACGTAATAGTCCCAACGTTTCGCAAAACTTCTAAGTTACGCAGCGAGAAGTAACAATATCATCAGGGGCAGTTTGACCTGTCTCCAATGTTATAAATTGGTGGACATGTAAGTTCACCGGGAATATAATGTCTAAAATATCGTATTTTATATAGTTAATAGACGATTCATCTGTTAATCGATTTAGGAGACACATTAAGCCCATGCGACTATTTGGATATGCGCGTGTTTCAACTAGCCAACAATCACTCGATAATCAGATTGATGCGCTCAAAGAAGCAGGCGTCAAAGATAATCGAATTTTTACAGACATTGCTACGGGTAGCAATACCGAGCGCGATGGTTTAAAGATATTGCGCATGAAGGTCGAAGAGGGTGATTTAATTTTAGTTAAAAAATTGGATCGTCTTGGGCGAGATACTGCTGATATGATTCAATTGATTAAAGAATTCGATGCGCAGGGCGTTTCTATTCGTTTTATTGATGATGGTATCAGCACGGAAGGCGCTATGGGACGAATGGTTGTTACTATTCTGTCAGCCGTTGCTCAAGCAGAACGCCATCGTATTCTAGAGCGGACCAATGAGGGTCGGATTGATGCCAAGGCTAAAGGGATTAAATTTGGTCGCAAGCGAACAATAGATCGAGCTCAAATAGTATCGCTTCGAGCGGCTGGGATGGGTGCGACAGAGATATCAAAACAGGCTGGTATTGGTCGATCGACAGTATATAAGTTACTGAGCGAGGCTGTTAGCTCATGACTATTACAACAATAAGTCAATGGGATGCGTAAATGCCTCATTTGATAATCATTGCAGGATCAAATGGCTCCGGAAAATCCACGGCTGCGCCCGCGTTATTACAAAACGCCGTGCACATTGATAATTTTGTTAATGCAGATGTGATTGCGCAAGGGCTATGTGCCTTTCAACCCGAAAAGGTGGCGATTCAAGCGGGTCGCGTTATGTTAGGCCGCATTCATCAGCTTGCAGAAGAGCAAGCAACGTTTGCATTTGAAACAACTCTTTCCAGTCGAACATTTGCACCTTGGATAACACGCTTAAAAAAAAATGGTTACCAATTCCATCTTATTTTTTTATGGCTAAAAACAGAAGAACTGGCAGTGTCTCGTGTTCAAGAACGTATTAAGATGGGTGGGCATTCTGTACCTGAATCAACCATCAGACGGCGCTATCATGCGGGACTTAAAAACTTTTTTAATCTGTATCAACCTATTACCGATTCGTGGCAACTTTATGACAATTCTGATTCTGATCAATTAAATTTGATCGCGTCAGAAATCAAAGGCAATAAGACACTTGTTGAAAATAAAATCATTTGGCAGCAATTATTCGAGGGATATCATGATAATTAAAAAGACCTGTCTAGCAGATGATGAAATTTCAAAGGCATTTCATAATCCAGCTAAGATAACGAAAATCATTCAAGCGGGAATTCATGCGGCATTGCTTAAACATAAACAGGCTGGTAATCCTATATGTGAGTGGCGAAATAATACAGTGCATTGGATTGCGCCGGAAAAAATAAAATAAATGTTGAATTTAATGTAATGAACCCTCCGACCTACTGAGTTGGTATTCAGATTAGCTGAAAACTCAGCAGGTCGGAGGGTTCATGGCTTTGTTGCGTAGCTCATTAATTATTCAGATTGAGACATGTAGGACGGAGCACGTAAGTGTAATTTAATTTGTGTAAACTGATATTTTAGTCTATCCTATAAGGACATTAACTTTTCTGTAAAGGAAACGATTATGACTCATCAGATCAGAGTAATAGTTGAATCACTAAATGATGCAGGCGACGTAGTTGGCAAAGAAATTGTTATGACAAAAAGCGTTATTAAGCCGAACTCTATCATTGATCTTGGGCTCCGTCACTCAGAGCAAATAGATTTGTTGAGGCATATTCAGCAACAGCTCCTCAATAAACAATCGATTTACCTTAAAGAAGAGTTAACTACGTGCCCAAAGTGTTCTGGAAAACTTTATAAAAGTGGTTCGGTCAAATCTGATTTTCATTCTGTATTCACCGACCATAAGGTAGCTGCGAGCAGACAAGTATGTAAACTATGTAAATGGACTAGCACCCCGAGTGTCCGCTCATTATTTGGCGATTCATCACATCCTGATCTTGTTAAAATCCAATGCGAGCTTGGTGCAAACCACACTTTTCGAGAAGCACAACACATTATAAATTCACTGTCTAATACGGATCGAACGACTAACAATCATGACAAAATAAAACGTATGACAGAAACAGTTGGTCAGGATATTGCTGAACACCCAGATGCACCGCCAAGCGGGGTCAAATCAGTCGCTCATCTTTACGTCCAAGTTGATGGTGGACATGTCACAACGGTTGAACCAGATAAACGAAGTTTTGAAGTAATGACCTCCGTTGTATTTGATGCAAAAAACATTAAATACACCGGAGGAAATGAAAAAGAAGATGGTTTAATAAGCACTCTACGTGGCGAATTAACAAGCAAACACTGTGCTGCCTCTGCGTTATTAGATGATCAGGACACCATGATGCAGAGGACGCGAAATGCAGCCATCAAGCAGGGTATGACATTAGAAACTAATATGACGGCGCTCTGCGATGGAGCAGCCAATTGTTGGAATATTGTTGACGCATTGGAAGGACATTGCCAGTCGATTGAACGTATTTTAGATTGGCATCACATCGCGATGAAATTTCAAAATACACGCCTTGGGCAAGAGATAATGAATGAGCAGCTCGCTGGGGCTAAATGGTATTTATGGCATGGCTTGCCCGATAAAGCGATTGAAAGATTACAGTCAGTATGTGACTCATTGAAAGATGATAAGAAAAAACAAGAAAAAGTTCAGCGCTTGCTCATTTATATTGAGAATAACTCCAAATTTGTTACGAACTATCAGAAGCGACAAGATTTAGGATTGATTTTTACTAGCCAGATGGCCGAGTCTACAGTTGAAAGTCTCATCAATAAACGCTGTAAAGGACAGCAGCATATGCGTTGGTCGAGAGAGGGGCTTCATGCATTATTGCAAGTAAGGGCTGCTGTGAATAGTAATGACTGGAATGATATTTGTGAGCGACATATTGAGAAAGCAGTATACCATAAAGCAGCGTAATTACACAAATTAAATTACACTCCAATTGGACTTTGGAGAAACGCTGCCTAAAATCCTTCCACTTAAACTATAGATGCATTTTTAAAATTCGTCAAAAAGTCCTTTTAAATCTTGTTCTGTCAATTCTAATTTACTGGTTGTTTTATCAGAAAACAATCCATCCATGAGCCCTTTTTTACGTTGCTGCATCTCTAAAATTTTTTCTTCTACGGTTCCCTTGGCGACTAATTTATACACAAACACCGTTTTCTCTTGCCCGATTCGATGCGCACGATCGGTAGCTTGATTCTCTACCGCTGGATTCCACCAAGGATCATAATGAATCACTGCGTCAGCCGCAGTAAG
The DNA here is from genome assembly GCA_947470005.1 of Legionellaceae bacterium. Lineage (GTDB taxonomy): Bacteria > Pseudomonadota > Gammaproteobacteria > Legionellales > Legionellaceae > JAGVJT01. Next base: position 3,899 of record CANISA010000114.1, read on the forward strand.
GTTCAACCCAGTCCCACCTGCTTTTAAACTGATCAGAAACAACGGTATTTCTCCCGATTGAAATTGTTGCACCGGTGTAGCTCGATCTTTGGTTTGACCCGTTAATTTCACATAGGGAATGCCTGCCTTGGTAATCGCCTCTTCAATCAGACCTAACATTTCCGTGAATTGAGAAAACAACAGGATGCGTCGACCTTCCTCAATGAGCTCAGGCAACAGCGTCATGAGTAGCTCTAACTTGGCTGATTTAGACGCTTTCTGTTTTGTTGTTTTTATTTTTAATAGCCGCGGATCACAACAGATTTGACGCAGTTTCAGCAGCGCATCGAGAATAATGATATGACTTCGTTTCAAGCCAAGTTTAGCGATTTCTTTCTGTATTTTTTCTTGCATCGTAATTCGTACGGTTTCATAGAGATCGCGCTGCCCACCCTCTAATTCAACATGACGAATCATCTCCACTTTTTCCGGCAACTCCTGAACAACTTTATCCTTTGTGCGTCGTAGTAAAAAGGGCGCAATGCGTCGATTCAAGTGTTGACGACGCTCTTGGTTTTCATGTTTTTCGATGGGTGTTCGAAAAAGACGTTGAAATGATTTCTGATCACCTAGCAAGCCAGGCATCATAAAATGAAACAATGACCATAACTCACCCATGTGATTTTCCATTGGTGTTCCCGTTAAACACAGGCGATGGGTGGCCTTGAGTTGAATGGCGACTAATGCGGCCTGACTCTTCGCATTTTTAATGAATTGCGCTTCATCCAAAATGAGCAAATGAAAGTGAAGCTCTAGCAATATGTGCTTGTCTCGCACAATCAATGGATACGTTGTTAATATCAAATCATAGTCTGCAATGCTGTCAAATTGCTCTTTTCGGTCAGCCCCATGAAGAAGCAATACCTTGAGTTCAGGCGAAAAACGTTTTGCTTCCATTTGCCAATTAAACATTAAACTGGTGGGTGCAATGACAAGACAAGGTTGCGTCATCCGACCGCTGGTCTTTTCTAGGGTAATATGCGCCAGAGCCTGCACTGTTTTACCCAAGCCCATGTCATCTGCCAATATCCCACCGAATTCATATTCACGTAGAAATTGCAGCCAACTTAAACCCTCCAGCTGATAAGGCCTTAATTCGGCTAAGAATTCCTTCGGAACTTCAGCCTGCTGGATCCCATTAAAATTAGCTAATTTACGAGCCATTTCACGAATACGATCGCCACCTATCCATCGCAATTGAGCAGCGCCCATTGCCGCATCCAATTCAAGCAAACGTGACGCATGCAACTTGGATAAGCGTAATTCTTGTTCATCTGATAAACTGTCCGAGTCATACAGCTCTATTAATACATTGAGCAGGTTTTTGATCCTGTTGGCTGGTAGCGGAATGTAATGACCATTGGGCAGGCGTGCATAAACAGGTTCTGAATCATCCTCCGGCGATTGATCTCGAGATTTCCATTGCTTTAGTAGGGTCTGAATCACGGGCAGTAAATTAATTTTCTCCCCTTTGACAGTGATCCCTAGCTCCAAACCAAACCAGTCATACTCTGAGCTTTCCTCTCGAATTGAGGAATACCACTCCTCAATCGGTTCATCAATAATTTGATAGGGGTATTGCGCATCAAACTCAATTTGCCAACCCGACTGCCGTAGCTTCGGTACGATTTTTGTGCTAAATACCAAGGGATCAGATGTTGCATGTTCAATCAAGAATGAATTCACCCATTTTTCATTTGCAATGGCTCGAGAGAACTCAGGAATACTACTCAGAACAAGCGCATTACATTGCATTAACTCCTTCATTGCATTGAG
>CANISA010000115.1 GCA_947470005.1 Legionellaceae bacterium
CCACGATCACAAAATAAGCCAACACCGGGAAGAAAGGCCCCAGTTCAATCAAACAGGATTTAAAAAACGGGATAGTCAGTTCCGTGTGGATGGGGAGGCTTGCATGCGAATAAAGATAAATCACGGCGATCACTGCAATGACCGATTGCCAAAAAATTTTCCATCGACCGGGCAACCCCTTGCTGTTTTTCAACACCAATTTTCGATAATCATCCACCCAGCCGACCAAACCAAAACTCAGCATCACCCCCATGGCAAGCCACAAATTGGGCTGACGTAGATCGCCCCACAACAGGCAGCTGACGATGATCGCCAACAAAATTAAAACACCCCCCATCGTCGGCGTACCGGTTTTGGATAAGTGGCTCTTCGGGCCATCGTCTCGAACAGTTTGACCAATTTGTAGTTTCAACAACCAACGAATCAAGAGTGGACCGCAACAAAGCCCAACAACAAGCGCGGTCAACGCGGCCAATATCGATCGAAACGTCAAGTACTGAAACACCCTAAGGGCGTGGTAGTCGCCTTGCCACAACTGTGTAATCCAATAAAGCATATTAACCTAACCTAGTCACCGTGATTAAAATTCGGGCGCACCACCCTGCGATGCGTCACCCAACCAAGTGATGGACAATGTGCTCCATAGCGCTTGATCGCGAGCCCTTCACCAAGACCGTGGTGTTCTCATCCAAAAGATCCAGTAAATCAGACAACAACGCGTCTTGGCTCGTGTAATGTTTCCCCGGTGTGCCAAAGGCACGCGTGGTCGCTTCACTGTGCTGACCACAGGTCATGAGCGCGTCGATGCCTCGTTGCCGTGCAGCGCACCCAATTTCTTCATGATGAGCCTGACTGAACGCGCCAAGCTCGCCCAGATCCCCCAACACCAGAATACGCCGCCCGGGTTGCAATGCCAATACATCTAGCGCCGCAAGCACTGAGCGCAAATTAGCATTATACGTATCATCAATGATCCGTGCCTGCTGTTTCCCCACTCGAAACGCCATCCGCCCCGGCACACCTGCAAATCGCGCCAAGCCTTCCGCAATATCCAACAGCCCAACGCCAGTCGCACGCACACACGTGGCTGCCGCCAGCGCATTGCTCACGTTATGCAACCCAGGAACCCACAATGCCACGGGAACCTCGCCTTCCGGCGTCACCAGCGTAAAGCGCGATCCATTCAAGCCGTCTAACACCACGTCACGCGCATGAACCGTCTCAGGCGTTGTCACTGAAAACCGCACCACATGGTGCTCTTTTAAGAGGTCATCCCAACAATGAGCGGACGCATCGTCCGCATTAATTACGGCCGTCCCCCCCGGGGGGAGCCCTTGATGAATTTCACCTTTTGCTTGGATAACCCCTTCTATCGATCCAAATCCTTCCAGATGAGCGGGAGCTATATTATTAATAAGGGTCACTTTAGGTCGCACCATGGCCACCGTGTGGGCAATCTCACCCCGGTGATTAGCACCGAGTTCAAACACCGCAAATCGATGCAACGGCGTCAACTGAAGAAGACTTAAAGGAACACCTAAATGATTATTTAAATTCCCGGGCGTTGCAAACGACGGCGGCAACAACAGGGCTGCTATCATCTCTTTCACGGTCGTTTTACCATTGCTCCCCGTCAATGCAATCACCTGGCACCCGAGCCGCTTGCGATGACAAGCCGCGATGACGCCCAACGCATCCACGGTGCACGGCATCACGAGTTGTGGTACATCAACATCAGGGTTCGGCTGACTGCACAACACAGCAGCCGCCCCCTTGGCGACCGCGTCGACAATAAAATCATGGCCATCAAAACGCTCCCCACGAATGGCCACAAACAACGTTCCAGGCACTACCGCACGGCTATCAATCGATACACCCGTAAGCGCTATCGTTTCAACCGGAGGCAACGCAAGCCAGGATGCAATTTCGTCAAGGGTCATGGCACGCACTCTTCTGTTAAGCGAATCATTAAACAAGTAGTTTACTGCGAGTGGTGCCGCAATTCTAGGGTGGGAACGAAGAGGAATCAGCGATTTAATGCGCTTGTGCTTGTGAGAAATACGTTGGTCATCTATAATTTGTTTAACATGTTAGACAAATAGGTGATAAAATGCTAGGTGTGCGATTAGATAAAGATACCGAATTTCGCTTAGAGCGCCTATGCAGGGAAACGGGGCATACGAAAAGTTATTATGCAAAAAAGGCTCTAAAAGAGTTTATTGACGACAGGGAAGATTACCTTTTAGCACTTGCTGCATTAGAAGAGGGTGATGAGCGGATATCTTTTGAAGAAGTGAGAAAAAACATTGACTTGGACGATCAAATTTAACAAAAAATCTGAAAAAGAGCTTTCAAAACTTGATAAGCAAGCACAGGTTACGATTATAAATTTTCTTTTAAAGCTAGAAAAAAAATCCAACCCACGTGACACAGGTCGTGCTTTAAAAGGCGAGCTGGGTCTTTTTTGGCGTTACCGCGTGGGTGACTATAGAATAATATGCAAAATTGAGGATGAAATGATAACCGTATTGGTTCTTGCTATTGGTCATCGAAAAGAGGTGTATAAATAGCACACCATTAATAAACAGACGTCTTCTTAACTTAGTGCCCTTCGTGCATAACTAATTTCTGAAGTACGCGCTGAGCCTCAGGAAAAGAAGCACATCCCTGTGTTATTTTTTTCCATGTTTTTTCACTGACGCCACCATGCATCATGTTTTCTCAGCGAGCGTATCTTTAAGGGCAAGAAAGAGCACGAGCCCTTCTTCTTTAAGATAAGTATACATGGCCTCAGCCAATTGCTCATCGTAGGTGTGAGCCGTTAAATTGCGTTTCACATGCAGTTCACCCCATGCATCGGCTTCAGTGAGCAACCCTTGTTGGTAAGCAACTTTTAAGGTTTCTTTCGGACTGAGAACAAGGATATCCATGGTTTCTAGATAGGCTTTTAAGGTCTTCCACGCCAGCTCATACGTAAATTCAAAGCGCTGAATAACCGCGTCACGCGTGTATTCAGATTTCGGTGCCTCTAACCCCTTTTTAAGCTGACCTAATGCTTTTTCAAAGCGCTGACGTTTGATGATAAATCCATTGGGGGCTGTTCTCATGGAAAGACCTTAATGTTTTGATTTATCTCTCGCTAATCCCTGAGCAAGTAATGTAATCGTTAACGTATTTAAACTAACACCCTCTTCTTTTGCTCGAGAAGCCAACGCCGCGTGAAGTGATTTTGGAGCACGCATTCTCCATTGGCCACTATAACTGCTTGGAATACTTGGTTTTGAGATAGGATCCCCAAACTCTTTCGCTGTTTTCATCCATGCAACCATCGCATCTTCCGCATGATGAAAAGCTTCCTCAGGTGTGGCTCCATCTGCAATGCACCCAGGTAGATCAGGGAAGCTGACTAAATATCCACCACCATCTTCTTCAGAAAGAGGTTGTATTATTGCCGGGTAATTATATTCACTCATCACAAAATCCTCCTTCATCGAGCAACTCTAAAAACTGTTTAATATAGACTGGTTTTATCGGTTTATGTGCAGGCACCGTTATCTTAGAGCCATTAGAAAACCGAAATGTCACGTGACTTGTTCCTGGTTGCCGGTAATGAATACCTACTCTTTCAGCAATGGCCTTCAAGTCATCAATACGCCAATCACGAGGATTCGCACGCATTCTTATTATTAGTTTATCGAATTTACTCATCCTGCAAATGGTACCACAGAAGGAACCATGATCAAGGTTTTTTTCTTTAAGGAATAACGCACTGAAACACCTATTTATCTTTTATTCGGTCAACCCACAACACGCAGTGTAGGATCAATCAGTTCAATCTCAGACAGTCGCAACGACTCCCCGAGAAACAACTCACCCACGACCTGAAATCGCTTCACCGAATCCGTAACCAAATAGCGCACCTCGCCGAGCGTTACTTCGCCCGCTTTCAGCAAGCTCATGTCCGTCAATACGTTTTTCAGCGCAACAGCCGTGGCCTCAGCCGAATCAACCACGTGAACACCGGCTGGCAGCAAAGTCGCAAGCAAAGGCTTAAACACCGGAAAATGCGTGCACCCGAGCAACACGGTGTCTTCATCGACCATGCCATCCAAGTAATGCTGCAGCGCGGCTTTCGCGATGGCATTGTCGACCATCCCCTCTTCGGCCAATGCAACCAACACACTGCACGCACGTGCATGGATGGTCACCTGGGGGATTTGTTTGGCGATGAGCGTTTGATAAGCTTGCGCGGCAATGGTCGTTTCCGTGGCAAATACGGCGATCCGATGATTACGCGTGGCTTCCACGGCAGCCAGCGCTCCGGGCGATACCACACCCAACACGGGGATATCCGGCAACATCGCCTGCAAATGGGGCAGTGCCGCGGTGGTCGCGGTATTGCACGCAATCACCAAGGCTTTGATCCGCCGCTCCACCAACACGCGCGCCATTTGCACGGCATATTGCAAGACGGTATCCGGGCTTTTCGTGCCATAAGGCAGGCGCGCCGTGTCACCTAAATAGACAAAAGACTCGCCAGGAAGGGCGGCTCGCAGTGCACGCAACACCGTCAACCCACCCATCCCCGAATCAAAAACGCCAATAGCCAACTGTGATTTCATCATGATTTTTTTTCTTTTGTTTGATGCATGATAACATTTAAACACCCCGTTCATCACGCATCCAAGTTATCTTTTCCTCGGGTGAGCACTATCCGTTATATCCCCTGCCATCAGCTTATCTGATTTGGTTGACGAAAAGAAACTCTTGGCCGCTTCTTGTTCCTGTTTAACCTGCCTCAACCCGTGCACCTCTTCTTTCATCCTCATTTTCAACCCTGGAGGGTTACCTGGTTTCACAAAGTAAGCGTCGATAAACGCATCCTTCTTTTCCCCATAAAACATGCCCTCAGCAGGGCCATACAACGATTTCACAACTATATGGTTAAAGGCCTCAACCTTACATTTCTTAGCAAAATAAAGAACGGCCGCATGCACTCGCTTAACGCTCTCTTGGTCCGTTCCTAGGACAACAATAGGGTTGATCTTACCTGTTTCATCGTATGAGGGTTGGTACTCAGACAAGAGCATAATAGCCGACTTCATGGCTGCATCAAGGTTGTCTGCTTCCGAAAAATTACCCTTAGAGGTATCGCTAACATTCCCTCTGTGGCTTTGTGTCAAAATAAGATGCCCCTGCGGTTCCCCATTCTCATCCGTGAGCGAGCTTGGTTTTCTCGAAAGAATCACACTGTCTGGCCCAACAGAAACCCCCATATGATAATTAGCTCCCATGCCCCTGCCCTTAACCCCAAGTTTGACGCGCGGACCTCCCGGATCGACCCCCACGCCAGTAATCGCATTAATCTCCGATTTTTTAACCACTTGATCCGTAAACCCTAGTTTACTGCCTCGTTCCATGAGGAGAGTCCTCGCATTACGAGGGAGTGCCGGAGATACTACCGTCTCCTCCCTTCTTTCCCAGCTTTCAACCAAGAGATCAATCGCACTCACAGAGGCATCACGAATAGCCTTTAAACCTTTCATCTCCCTCTTCGCTTTATTTAATTTTTCTGTTGCGTTAGCTGTATCGAGAGAAGCTGAAGCTAAGCTTGTTAGGGTATGATCCAAGACTTTGATCTCTTCCTCTTTTTTATCAATCAAGCGCGTCTGTTCATCAATCATCTCCACTTCACGTTGGTAGACACGTTC